>CANETR010000186.1 GCA_947441325.1 Saprospiraceae bacterium | reverse complement strand
TTGATAAACGAGAGAGCTCCACGAAGTGAAAGAGAAAAGAATGAAAGAGGCGCTCATTGTGAAGGTTTACTACAGGCATTCATGTAAATTCTGACTTCTACCTTCTTTATTCCAATTTGCTGCGCCTTTGCGCTTCTTTGCGTAATAAAGATCAACTGCGTTCTTTGCGCCTTTGCGTGAAATAGCCTAATTTAGAATGAAAGAATGAAAGATGAAAGATGAAAGATGAAAGATGAAAGATTCTAATTTCCAGCTTCTCCCCTTACTATAGACGAGACTACATTCTACTTCTAACTTCTAACTTCTACCTTCTTAATTCCTATTTGCTGCGCCTTTGCATAATGTAAACTAGTTAGCATCTTACAAGTAAGTATCTAATGCGTAAAAAATATGTCTGACAGCTGATAATCTGACTGCTGAATTCTATATTTGCAATGAACTTAAAAAAACATTACACTAATATGTCCGTCATAGATTTCAAAAAAGAAAATGGTATCGCCACCATAGCACTCAACCGACCAGATGTTTTCAACAGTTTTAACCGTGAAATGGCACTTGCTGTCATTGATGCACTCGATGATGTTGCCGCTGATGACAGCGTTCGATGCGTCGTCCTAACAGGAAACGGAAAAGCCTTTTGTGCAGGACAAGATTTGAACGAAGCCATCGACCCAAACAACGGAATTACCTTTGAGGTGATTTTGAATGAACATTATAACCCAATTGTAAAAAGAATCCGTAATATAGAAAAACCTGTCATTGCTGCTGTTAATGGCGTTGCAGCTGGTGCCGGAGCCAATATTGCCTTTGCCTGCGATTTTGCTGTTGCTTCGCAAAAAGCTAGTTTTAACCAGGCTTTCAGCAAAATAGGTTTGGTGCCCGATAGCGGCGGAACATTCTTTCTGACACGTTTGGTCGGGCTGCAGCGCGCTACTGCCCTGATGATGCTCAGCGATAAACTCAGCGCCCAGGAAGCAGAATCAATCGGACTAATTTACAAGGCCGTGGAAGAGGAAAATTTCCATAATTTTGTCGCTGAACTGGCAGCCAGACTGGCTCAAATGCCCACCAAAGCCTTGGGCATGACCAAAAAACTCATCAATGCCGGATTCAACAACAATCTCGATCAGCAACTCGATATGGAAGGCGCCTATCAGGTAGTCGCCGGCGAAAGCTACGATTACAAAGAAGGTGTTAACGCATTTTTGGAAAAAAGAAAACCTGTTTTTGAAGGAAAATAATTAGACTGAAAGACTTCAGATTTTAAGACTTCAGACAAATGTCTAAGTCGTATATATTAAAATCTAGCGTCTTATGTCTAAAATCTAGTATCTAAAAATCTCTAATATGAAAATAGGCGTACTCGGAGCCGGCTCAATGGGGAGCGGCATTGCACAGGTGGCGGCAAGCTTTGGCCATCAGGTTGTTCTTTTCGACAGCAATATAGCCGTTGTTGATAAGGCATTAGATAGTATGTCGAAGAGCCTGGATAAGCTGGTTGAAAAAGGCAAAATGAGCGCCGAAGATAAAAATGCCCTCATGGGTCGCATTCAGCGCAGCGATAATATGGAAGACTATGCCGGCTGCGGTCTCATTATTGAAGCCATCATCGAAAATCTGGAAATTAAAAAGTCCGTTTTTGCAAAGCTGGAAGGCATTGTCGGCGATGACTGCATCCTGGCATCTAATACCTCATCGCTTTCGATTGCATCGATAGCTGCAGCCTGCAAAAAATCGGAGCGGGTAATTGGCATTCACTTTTTCAATCCAGCGCCGCTGATGAAATTGGTCGAAATCATACCTGCGGTACAGACCTCGAAAGGTACACTCGATCAATCAAAAGCTATCATTGACAGCTGGCAGAAATTGACCGTATTGACCAAAGACACTCCCGGTTTTATTGTCAATCGCGTGGCCAGACCATTTTACGGCGAAGCACTCAGAATTTTCGAGGAAGGAATTGCTGATATAGCCACAATCGACTGGGCAATGACCGAACTGGGCGGATTCCGCATGGGACCTTTTACGCTGATGGATTATATTGGCAATGACATCAATTATACCGTCACCGAAACGGTGTTCACTTCTTTTTATTACGACCCACGCTACAAGCCTGCATTTACACAAAAAAGACTTGCCGAGGCAGGATACCTGGGGCGTAAAACCGGTCGCGGACATTACAACTATGCCGAAGGCACCCAGCAGCCAGTGCCCAATAAAGACGAACAACTTGGCCGAATGATTTTCGACCGTATTTTGGTTATGCTTATCAATGAAGCTGCTGATGCACTTTTCTGGCAGATTGCCAGCCGCGAGGATATCGATACTGCTATGATGAACGGCACCAATTATCCAAAAGGCCTGCTCAAATGGGCCGATGAAATAGGTATTGCAACATGTGTCAGTCGAATAGACTCTCTTTACGAACTATACAGAGAAGACCGTTACAGATGTTCGGCACTATTGAGAAAAATGGCCGGAGAGGGAAAAAGCTTTTATTGATTTATTCATTTTGAGCGGCATATACTGCAGTATTAAAAAACATATCGGCAATTTTTATCCTAAAAATGTCCATTAAGCAAAGCCGAAGATTAGCTTGAATTAGCTAAAAGATTCAAATTTGAACTGTTATCTTGCATCAAATTTGCAAACTATGCATTCCGAAAACAGGAAATTATTTTTGGTATTGTCTATTTGGTCTCTTGTGCTACTTCCCTGGCTATTTGGCAAAGGGATTTTTGCAGATGGGCTCTATTATGGCACAATTGCCAGAAACTGGTGTTTCGGAACAGGAGATTTATGGCAGTTTTATGTCTCCGAATCTTTGATGAACCCTTTTTATAGTCATCCACCGCTTGCATTTTGGCTACAGGGTTCCCTTTTTTGTGTTTTCGGCGATTATTGGTGGCTGGACAGAGCTTTTAGTTTCCTCTGCTTCATTTTAACAGCTACTGCAATGCTTGGCATTTGGCGGCTGTATTTCCGCGAGGGCAAAACATGGCTTCCCCTTTTTATCCTGCTGCTTTTACCCACTGCCTCATGGGCCTACAATAATAATGTCTTGGAAAACAGCATGGGGACGTTTTGTATATGGGCAGTTTATTTGCAGCTCTCGGCTATAAAATCGGAAAAATTAGGTCTCTTAAAAAATGTTTTTTCGGGCATGCTAGTCTTTGCTGCTGTTCTCTGCAAGGGTCCCACCGGATTATTTCCGCTTGCACTTCCTTTCATGCTTCTTTTTTACAACAGAGAAATCAATATCAAAGGCGTTTTAATAGCTTTTCTGCCAATATTAACATTCATTTTCTCACTGCTTCTGCTTTTATATTCGGATGATGCCAGGACTTATTTGAGCGCTTATTTCGAAATACAGATTCAAGGTAGCCTTAGTCTATCTGAAAAAGGTGGCGAAGGATTGATGCTCAAACAATTATTGGTAGAAATTTTACCGCTTGGAGCTGTAGTATTCTTATTACTTTATTGGATTAAGAAAAAAATTCAACTCGGGAAAGAAGCCTTCCTCTTTTTTTTTATTGCAGCTTCGGCCTCTCTACCAATTCTCATAAGCCCCAAGCAAATGGGATTTTATATTTTGCCATCTCTGCCTTATTGGGCGCTGGGTTTTTCGGCCTTGTTGCAGGGTATTAATTTATCCAAAATTGTTATTTCGAAAAATGTGTTGATTTTTTCTTCCATCCTTCTTTTTACAATATCAATTTTGGCAATGCTTTACAATTTTGGCCGACCAATAAGAGACCTTGTACTGTTGAATGATATTGAAAAGATTTCTACTATTCTCCCAAAAGAAAGCAAAGCAGGCCTTGATCCAAAACTCAGCGAACATTGGCAAGTACAGGGTTATTTTGCCCGAGAGAAAAGCATAAGCTTCTACCCTATTGGGCATGCAAAATATAAATACAATGTTGGCACTTTAGACTATAGCCTTCCAGGCTGCAAAATTGTTTACAAGGGAAAAGAGCTGCAGCTCTGTCAATGTCCTATGCCCGAATAGAGGCAATGTGTACCAATTTTCGGCTCACCCTGTTTTTGCCGTTCGAAACCGTTACGTAATAGACCCCGCTTGGTAATCCGGGCATATTGAAATGGTACTGATTGTTTTTGACCGCATGTTTGGGAATTTCATAAATCAACTTACCCATCACATTAAAAAGCTGAATATTAACTTTTTGAGAGGCATCGAAATTTAAATTCACGGTAAGCCTTTCATTGAGCGGATTCGGAAAAATTCCCACGCCCTCTTCAAAACTGCGACGACTGTCAAATTCTTCATCGATACTCACATCGACTGACTGGATACAAACCATCTGCATATTGGCCTGAGTGGAGCTTGATGCCGTAAAACCAAAGTAAATATTCTTTTCTTTACCAAAAATTTTGGAGATGTCGCCTTTGTAGGATAGGCGAAGCTCCTCTTCAAAATAAATCTGCAAAAGCTGTGTCGATGGCGACCAGCTAATCCTGCAACTATGGTATTCGCAATCGCGCACTTCTTGTCCGCTACTGTTCATGCGCACTGCTTTGTGCAGGGGCTGTGCGGTATTACCATTTTGAACCAATGCAATGTGCGGAGCATAAATATCGGCCTGTGTTTTTGTAAAACGGGTATCGAATTCAACTGCCAAGGAGGGCGTTATATAGTTAAAACAGCCAGTCTGCTGCGCAAAACCCATAGCAGCATCGGCGCAGCCAATGGCACTGTATTTTGTTTTATCACTGTGCATAACAAAGGCAATACCCTCGCCGGCATAGTTCGAACAACCTAAGTTGACAGCAAAGCGAATCTCGAAAGCATGACCCAACTGCGTAGGATATTCTGCCCAGATGCTGCCTACATCGTTGGCAGTTTTCGGAGAAGTTAGGCGATAGCAGTTTTCGGCAATATCATCGGCCGAACCGTTTGTGGTGAAAGATGGCTGTGCCAATACCTGTTTGGGGGAACTCAAAAGCAGCGATAAAATAATCAGACAGCCGAGGTGCATAGCGCAATTTATAAAATCAAGGGGTAACTTTGTCAAAACTCCTTAAAAAGCAAGGAATAAAACATAGCTGAATCGCCGCAAAATTAAATAATTTCGTAATTAAAAAGAAGCAGATGATACTAAATAAAAATGATTTAATCCCTTTTAGGCTTGATACCTTTCAATGAGGGAATCACAGGCCTTGTCCAACATTGTATAAACCTGTTCAAAGCCGTCATTGTTCCAATAAGGATCGGGCACTTCAATATTTTGTCCCGGCTCCAATACATTCATGATAAGCTGCACCTTGTTGATGTCTTCATCATTTCTTGCTAGGTTTACAACATTTCTGTAGTTGGAAGCATCCATTACCAAAATCAGGTCAAAATCAGTGAAG
>CANETR010000185.1 GCA_947441325.1 Saprospiraceae bacterium | reverse complement strand
GGTAGATTTTTATTCTGATACCCTACTGAGATTGCCAATGTATTATGAATTGGAAAAGGCAGATATTGATAGAATTACCGATGAAATTTACAAATTTTATAATGAAAAATAATATTTCAGAATAAGACCAACTTAGGTATATTTGTTCCGTTTACTGTGATAGAAATATAAAGCGTTATGGCAAAGAAACAACCCCAAAACAATTCAGCCGGAAATAATCAGGCTAAACCAATTACAACTGAAAGTACTAATAAAAAGGTGAATTTACAACCTACGGTAGTGGTTGATTTTTTTGAAGTAATTTTAGGTAAGAAAGCTATTTTTTTACTCGGAGCTTTATTGCTTGTATTATTGCTTGTTCTGTTCGGTTCTTTCCTTTTTGGGGATAAGTTATTTTTGTTTAAGGATATTGCTAGTGATACCATAAATTTTTATTATCCAAGACACTACAACATCTCGCAGTATATAAGAGAGGAAGGCCTTCCAAAATGGTCATTTAGCGAAGGGATGGGACAAAACATTTTACCATACAGTATAGGTGACCCTTTTAATTGGATATTATATGCTATGGGTAAAGATAATTTGGCATTTGGAATTGTTTGGATTGAATTGCTAAAATTATTTCTTGCTGGTATATCAATATTTAAATTTTTAAAAATTCTTAAGTTTACTAATCACAGTTCAATTATTGGCGCTTTAGCCTATTCGTTCTCTGGCTTTTTAGTGGTGGGTAGCGGTTGGTATGATTTTACTACACAAGGTTTCTACTTTGCACTGCTTTTGCTCTCCTTTGAATATTTATTTCAAAAAAACAAGTGGTGGCCTTTTTCAATAGTAGTTTTTTTATTTGCTTTTTATTCCCCATTTTATCTTTATTTGGCAGTAATTCTGATATTCATCTATAGTACAATGCGGATGGTTGATGAATATGGGGCTAATATAAAAAAATATTTTCCAACCTATTTTATGATGCTTGGTTTGGGAATTGTAGGGGTGCTAATGGGGATGGTTATGTTGGTCAGTAGTGTAGATCAGATGTTGAATAGCGCAAGGGTATCAGGTGAAGCATCTTTTTTCTCGACTTTGAGTTCAAAATCACTTTTTTCTTTTGCAGAGCAGAAACATAATTTAACAGCTATTGCCAGGCTTTTTGCCAATGACCTTGTAGGTGACGCAAACTACCATGCTGTAAATACAGCACAAGGTAGTATGAATGCTAATAACTTTACTGGATGGTATAATTATCTTGAAGCTCCAGCTCTTTATTCAGGACTTTTTACACTTTTGTTGATTCCACAAGCAATAATATTAAGTTCTGGAAGAAAACGGATGCTGTATATTATTGGACTATTATTTGCGATTTTGCCTGTAATTTTTCCTTTTTTCAGGTATGCTTTCTGGCTTTTTGCAGGAGACTATTACAGAACATTTTGTCTTTTCTTTAGCATGGCTTTTATCTTTGTAGCTGTTAAGGCCCTAGATCTAATCTATAATGAAAGAAAAGTAAACTTATTGGCTTTAGGTATTAGCTTAGTCTTCCTTATAATGCTTCTGTTTCTTCCCTTTTCGAATGTAAAGGAAGTTGGTTCTAACGTAATTGATGGAAGCTTTAGAAATATTTTGATTATGTTTCTTTTGGCACATACTTTTGTGATTGGAGGCTTAGGATTCGCAGATTATAGGCAAACTGCAAGAATAGCGCTTTTGGGCTTGGTTTCATTGGAATTGTTAATAATTTCCTCTTATACCTATCATTCTGAAAGGCCAGTTATAACTAAAACTGAGTACAATCAAAAAGTTAATTATAATGATTTTACCAGAGATGCCGTAGCGAAAATAAAGCAAAAGGATAATAGTTTCTTCAGGATTTCGAAATATTATCAATCGGGGCCTGCTATGCACGGAAGCATGAATGATGCAAAACTGCAAGGTTATTATGGTACCATGTCATATCAATCATTCAACCAAAAGAACTATATTCGTTTCCTGGGTGATATGGGAATTATTGACAGAAAGGTTGAACATGAAACAAGATGGGCCAAAGGATTGCAGGAAAATCCATTGGTTCAGATTATTGCTTCGAATAAGTATATACTGGTAAAGCAAATTACGCCCAATTTTCCTGGTCATACTTTAATTGATTCGGTTGGAGATGTAAAAATACTTAGGAATGACAATTATTTGCCTTTAGGTTTTACTTATGATAAAATGTTAGACTCATCTACATTTCATAAACTACCAAAAGTAAATCCAAATCTTCAGAGGCAAATAACCCTTTTAAAATCTATTGTTTTAGATGACAAAGATGTTGCTAAATTCAAACTTGAAAAATTTGATGTATCCAAAATAAATCTGAATTATACCTTAGAGGAACTAAGTGCCGATGTAACTGCTTTGAGGTCAGATACCTTAAAAATTGAAAAATTTAGTCAAAATAATATTGTAGGTATTATTAGTCTTTCAAAGTCAAAAGCACTATTCCTGTCTATTCCTTATGATCCATCCTGGAAACTAAAGGTTAATGGAAAAAGTACAGATATTTTGATAGGTAATCTGGGATTAATGGCTGTACCTCTTGAAAAAGGTAAGCATAAAATTGAACTTAGTTTCCAACCGCCTTACTGGGATTTATCTTGGATAGTAAGCTTAGTAGGTTTTGTACTATTTGGGGCTTTGATTTTTGTAAACAGAATATATATTAAAAGAAAAAAGAATGCATCTGAATCTTAGTGAATACGCAACGAATATACTCGAAAAGGATGGGATATATTTTTGTAAAAATAATAGTGCTGTTTCATATCCTGAGGATGGAAATCAGAATTGTTTTATCATAGAAGACAATAGCTTTTGGTTCCGTCACAGAAATAATTGTATCTCAGAATCCGTAAAAAAATATTCAAAAGATAAAGTGTTTTTTGATATTGGGGGAGGAAATGGCTTTGTTTCAATGGGTCTTAATAAATCTGGAATAGAAACTGTTGTGGTTGAGCCAGGAATTCAAGGATGTGTCAATGCAAAAAGCAGAGGGCTAGAAAATATCTTGTGCGCCACATTACAAGATGCGGATTTTAATAAAGAAAGCATTGAATCAGCAGGTTTGTTTGACGTTGTAGAACATATTGAGGATGATGTCGAATTTTTAAAAATCCTTTCAGAATATCTTAAAAAAGGAGCTAAATTGTACATTACAGTCCCATCTTTTAATTGGTTATGGTCTAATGAGGATAATTTTGCTGGCCACTACAGAAGATATACACTGAAAAGTATGAAGAAAGTACTTGAAAAAGCAGGCTATGAAATTGAATATTCCACCTATATTTTTTCAATTTTACCCTTACCTGTTATGCTTTTCAGGTGCCTTCCCTATAGGCTTGGCTTAGCTAAAAAAAGTGAGGATTTGAGTAAAAACGAGAAAGAACATAAAGAAAGAAAAGGGATTTTAAGCGGACTTTTAAATCGTATCTGGAATTGGGAAATAAATAAAATTAAGAAAAACAAACGGATATTTTTTGGCGGAAGTTGTTTTGTAGTTGCTAAAAAGAAATAGGGACCCTAATTATATGGCCGACAATAACAATGATAAACATCTGCCGAAAGCGACCGAAGAGAAACAGGATGATGTTTTAATTGAAAGCCAGCAGATTCAAGCCCCTAAAGTAGTCAGGGATTTTTTTGAATCGGTTTTGGCTAATAAGTCGGCTTATCTGATGGCAGCTTTGCTATCTGCAGTATTGATGATACTTTTTTGGGGCTACCTTTTTGGGGATAGCCTCTATCTTTTTAAGGACATAGGCAGCGATACAATCAATTACTACTATCCCCAGATGCTGAATGTTTCCAATTATCTGAGGGATGAAGGCATTCCTGCATGGAGTTTTAATCAGGGAATGGGGCAGAATATGTTGCCATTGAGCATCGGGGACCCTTTTATGTGTATCCTTTACCTCTTTGATCCTAAGAGTCTGGCTTATGGCATAGCCTGGATGGAGGTACTTAAGTTTTTTATAGCCGGGTTGCTTTTTTATAAATACCTCAGAATATTGTCATTTACCCATCATAGTTCATTGGTGGGTGGATTGGCCTATGCCTTTTGCGGATTTATGATGGTGGGCAGCGGTTGGTATGTTTTTTCAACTCAAGGAGTATCTATTGCTGCATTATTGCTTGGATTTGAAAGACTTTTTCAGAAAAAATCTTGCTGGTTATTTACCATTGCGGTTTTTTATCTGGCATGCGATATTTCATTTTATCTCTATTTAGGGGCATTGCTTATCTTGGTTTACAGCACTTTCAGACTGATTGACGAGTACGGATGGCAGCCTAAAAAATTTCTGTTTAATTATTTTCAGATGGCAGTCTGGGGAGCTTTGGGCGTTTTAATGAGTTCAGTACTGCTGTTCAGCACCATCGATCAGATGATGAATTCACCAAGGGTGGCAGGCGATTCGGCAAATTTTGAAAAATTACTCAGCAGATTTCCCTTTGCCTTTGAGGATGTCAAGCATAACTTTACGGTGATTGCACGTTTGTTTTCTAATGACTTATTGGGAAATGCAGATGTAAATGCCGAATCGAGGGTGCTTAATTTTACAGGCTGGTATAATTATTTGGAGGCACCGGCGCTTTATTCAGGATTGTTTACTTTGCTGCTCATTCCGCAGGCTATTTCCTTATCAAGCGGGAAGAAAAGAAGGCTCTATCTGGCAGGTTTGATTATGGTAACAATTCCTGTAATTTTTCCCTTTTTCAGAAATGCTATCTGGTTGTTTACGATGGATTATTACAGGATTTATGGCTTGTTTTTCATCCTGGCATATTTGCTGGTAGGACTCAGCGCACTCGATTTGATTTATAAAGAACACAAAATAAATATCAGGCTCCTGATCATTACATTTATCTTCCTTTTCTTGCTATTGCTCATCCCTTTTGAATTTTTTAGACCCCTAGATATGAATGTAAATATGGGCTTAAGAAATATTCTGTTGATATTTTTAGCGGCTCAGAGTCTTGTAATTGCAGGATTGGGATTTGTAAAATATCGAAATGTTGCCAGAATTGCTTTTCTTGGATTGGTTGCGGTAGAGTTGATTGTAGTGTCGTCTTTTAATAGTTCAACTAATCGTACTGTACTTAGCAAGCAGGAGTTCAAACAAAAGCTTTATTATAATGATTATACGATTGATGCAGTAGCAATGCTAAAAAAGAAAGACCCCGGATTTTATCGCATCAGCAAATATTATGTTTCGGGTGTTCATAGTCAGTTCAACGACAGCAGGGCTCAGGATTATTATTCTACTTCAAATTATCATTCTTTTAATCATAAAAGCTATATTCATTTTCTCGCCTCGCTCGATATTATTAATCCAAAAGATGAAACTCAG
>CANETR010000184.1 GCA_947441325.1 Saprospiraceae bacterium | reverse complement strand
GTAGTTACGACGAATTAAAAAAACAGCTCTATGCCAGAATGCAGAAAGACCCTTCAATTACGCTCTATTCTGAACTGCTGATTTGGGTTTATATCCTGGAAAATGATTTTGAATCTGCCCTAACCCAGGCAAAAGCGATGGACAAACGCCTTGACGAAAACGGGACTAGAATTTTCAAGCTCGCACAGATGGCCACTAATGAAAAACAATATGATGCCGCCATCCTCTGTTTTGAATATATTATTAAAGAAAAAGGAAAATCCTGCCTTTACTATATCGACTCTAAACAGCTGCTACTCGCTACCAAAAGAAATTTACTGACTGCAGGTTTCAATTATTCCAAAGAAGAAATTCAACTGCTAGAAAAGGAATATGAATCATTTCTGGAGGAATTTGGTAAAGCAAGAAAAACTGCAGGCATTATGCAGGAACTCGCCGAACTGCAAGCCTTCTATCTGAATAATCTTTCTAAATCAATCAAGCTAATGGAGGAGCTCATTGCTATTCCAATGCTCGACCGCAATCAGTTATCTGAGGCTAAGATAAAACTTGGAGATTTTTTCCTGATGAAGGGCGAAATCTGGGAAGCGTCTCTGCTCTACTCTCAGGTTGACAAAGAGATGAAAGATGCCCCACTTGGAGAAATGGCTCGTTACAAAAATGCCAAACTCTCCTATTACAAAGGTGATTTTGAATGGGCACAAGACCAGCTCGACGTGCTAAAAGGCTCTACTTCTGAACTTATATCGAATGATGCGATCGATGTTTCGGTATTCATCATGGAACATTTCAATCTGGACACCTCTGCCACAAGCATGCGCTTTTTTGCCGAGGCCGACCTGCTTATCTTTCAAAACCGCTTCGAAGAAGCCTTCGAAAAAATGGACAGCCTCTTGTTAAAATTCCCTACACACGGTCTTGGCGATGATGTTTATTATGCCAAAGCCAAAATATTTATCAAAAAACGTCAGTTCGATAAAGCCCTAGAACTACTGGGTAAAATTCCAGTGGAATACAAAGATGGCATTCTGACAGACAATGCCTTGTTCAAAATGGCCGAAATCCAGGAAACAGAACTTAAAAACAAGGCCAAAGCCATGGAACTCTATGAGAAAATCCTAATGGATTTCAGCGGCAGCACCTTCACGGTCGAAGCTCGAAAGAGGTTCAGAAAGTTAAGAGGCGACGGAGTGTAGATGTGGTTTCGCTCTTGTCGATTTTATCCCTGTTTAAAAATTACTTTAAAACACAGATTCGACGGTAGAAATACAGATGCACGCAGATCTTCGATACCAATCATTTCCTCACAGAAGGCAGATTTCAACTAAGACAATCCGTTTTTTTTACGTAGTAAAACACCAGTATTTTGTGAAACAAAATCCGCGTGAATCAGTATTGTCATTTAAATCCGTGTTTAAAATCAATTCAATATCGAATGTTTCGGCAATTTTATGTACGACCACCTAACGGGGTCGGGTCACAGTCACCAAGTTGTCTGTTACCAATATTTGACCCCGATGGAGTCAGGCAAAATCCTTTAGCTCTTTCGGCACATGAGAATTCTAAACACACAATTGCGATCTTTGCGTCTCTGCATAAATCTAGCTCTGGTGCGGCTTTGCGCCTTTGCGTAAAAAATAGCTAAGTTCGTCAATTTCTCTATATAGGAGGGAGTTCCACTTTCTTTATGCAGCCACCAGACCATTTTTAATTCTTTTTTAAAACACAGATTCGACGGTAGAAATACAGATACACACAGATCTTCGATACTGATTGTTTCCTTCGGAAGGCGGATTTCAACTAAGACAATCCATTTATTTTTTCATTTTAAAATACCCACATTTTAAGCAAATTTTTATGCTGAAATTCAAGGTACTTGCACCCTGTTTTTAACAAGTTTAAATGTTCCTCACACCAAAAAAACTAAGATCTGCATCTACTTATCTGAGAAATAGCATGCGCATCTTAGAAATATATATGGAGTAAATTGAAAAAGCTCCTCCACTTTCAAATCTATCAGTTTATGAAAACAAGAAAAATTAACTTTAAAGTTCTGAGCATAGCTTTGCTTATGCTTATTGGTGCAGGACTCACACTAGCCATTGCACTAAATGATACGCTGCTTTCAGACCATCCTTTTTTGAAAGCATTGTATGAAAAATTTCAATCCAGTCAGGAAAAAAGCAGCCCCGATAAAGTCTACCTGCATTTCGATAAAACAATTTACAAACCGGGCGAGTCGATTTGGGTGAGTGCCTATGTACGCGACGGTCGTAGTTTGAAGCCATCTCAAAAAAGCGATATTGTTTACGTCGAACTCATCAATCCACGCGGTGCTGTGGAGAAAAGTATCCGCCTTATTGCTCAAAATGGTCAGGCAGCAGGCGATTTTCAGCTTGCCGCAAATGCCAAAGGAGGAACTTACAAGCTAAAAGCCTATACCAAATGGCAAAATAATACCAGCGAGTTTTTCGAACGTGAAATTCAGGTGCAGGCAGTGGTTTTGCCCAATCTAAATATGAAACTCGAATTTGAGCGCGATGCTTACGGGCCAGGTGCCAAAGCCAATGCGGAACTCAGTCTGGAGTCGCTCGACAAACAGGTACTCAAAAACCATGATTTTAATTATGTGGTCAGTTTCGACGGCAAAGAAACAATCAAAGCAAACGGAAAAACCGATGCAAAGGGGATTGCCCGCATCAGCATCGACTTACCTGCAAATCTTACTAGCAACGATGCCCTGCTCAATGTCATGTTCAGCTACAAAGGACAAACCGAATCAATATCACGTTCTGTTCCACTTTTGTTAGGAAATGTAGATCTGCAGTTTTTCCCTGAGGGTGGTGAACTCGTGGCTGGACAAAACTGTACTGTCGCTTTTAAAGCACTCGACGAATTTGGAAAAGCAGCCGATGTGAGTGGATACATTGTAGATGAAAAAGGCAGTAAAATAAGTAGTTTCAGTTCTTACCACAAGGGCATGGGCAAATTTACATTGCGCCCCGCTGATGGCAAAGAATATCGTGTAATGTTAACAGAGCCTGCCAATGCCAAAGTAAGCTTCAAACTCCCCAAAGCAAGCAAAGATGCCATCACAATGAGCATTCGAGGACAAAACCGCCAGGAAATACAGCTCGATATCATCAGCAATCGCGCGGAGGAAGTTTTTGTAGTGGCGCAAAGTAGTGGAAATATGCTTTTCAGCAGAAATTACGAAATTACGGCCGGTGTCAATGCCATTTCAATCCCTAGTAGCAGTTTTCCAATAGGCATTTCACAAATCACGGTTTTCGACAGCAAAGAGCAGCCAAGAGCCGAGCGTCTGGTATTTGTCAATCCACACAAAAGCCTGAAAGTAAAGGTGGAAGGCAAAAAGGAAAGATATCTGCCCCGCGAATTTGTAGAACTATACATTGAAGTGACTGATGAAAAAGGTCGTCCGGTATCGGGTCAGTTCTCGGTAGCTGTTGCCGATGATAAATTACTGAACTTTGCCGACGACAAACAGGGAAACATTTTGGCTTACACACTGCTGGAATCGGACCTTAAAGGAAAAATTGAAGAGCCTAATTTTTATTTCGACGATGAAACAGATCCAAAGCGTTTCAAAGCCAATACCGACCGTAAAATTGCCTTGGATAATCTGCTCATGACGCAGGGCTGGACCCGCTTTGTCTGGAAAGATATTCAAAGCGGCAAAACTGTTGACTTTGCCGAAAAAGGCGAAAGAGCCTTGATTCGAGGCAAAGTGACCGACAAAAACGGCAATCCGATTGAATCGGCACAGATAATGGCCGGCAACAGCACGGTTGTCTCAGATAAGGATGGCAACTACAAAATATCAGCTGTTCAACTGTACACTGCGGTAAATGTTACTGCATCAAAAGATGGCAAAATTAGCTCAACACTTGCCATTTCAGATTATTCGCAAGCGCTCAATTTTGTACTTTATGGAAAAAGAACTGTGAGCGGAGTAATCAAGAGTAAGAAGGATGGTTCGCCAATTCCATTTGCACAGGTAATTGCTAACGGCAACAGCAGCTACGGTGCTACAAGTAACGAAAAGGGCGAATATAAACTGGAAATACCAGAGAATGCTACACATCTTAATGTGTATTATGCTGGCTACATTAACAATTATGTTGACCTCAATGCCAATAAAAAAGATATAATAAACTTTGAAATAGAGGAACAAGAAATGTATTTGGATGCAGTAGTTATTACTGAAAGTAGCGGAAGACCTGACAGATTGGAATCGCGTCAAATTCAAAGAGTACCAAATTCAGCTGTAAAATCAAGCAAGAGAAAAACTGAAAATCTAGCCCTACCAAGTCAAAAGGAAGCCGAAAAATTTGCGGAGGTTCCCGTTGTGGTAGAAATTGCCGACAAAGTAGTTTTTGAAGATTTGAAACCTCAGGTTGAGTTAGCTTTAGTGGATGAAGACAAAGCAATACTTAAAGACGAAAAAGCCTTGAGAAACAAAGGTGCAGTATTGCAAAAACCGGTAGTTCCGGCAGGCAATTATTATATCGCCCGTGAATTTTATGCTCCCAAATACGAATCGAAAGAACAACCCACTCAGCGAAGCGATTTTAGGTCAACTATTTATTGGAATCCACGCCTTAGCATCGGTGAAAACGGAAAGGCTAGAATCAGTTTCTACAATTCCGATGACATCACACAGTTCAGAGTCACGGTTGAAGGTTTTGGCAACAATGGTAATCTGGGTCGTTGTGAGTATAAATATTTCATACAGCTTCCTGTTGAATTGACTGCTAAAATTCCGACGGAATTGCTTACCGAGGACAAGGTATTTATCCCACTTAGCATCACCAATAATACAGATGAATCAGTAAGCGGCAGATTAACTATTGCCCTGCCCGAAAATATTAAATTCATCACAGTTCCTGCATCGAATGTATCATTGGCAGCACGCGAAGCAAAAACAGTTTTCATAGAAGGTCTTGTTGACAGAAATCCTGCAAATGGAAATCTTAGTATCAGCTTTGAAGCCAAAGGATTGATAGATGAAATGTCTGTTGCTATAAAAACAAGGCCGAGAGGCTTTCCTGTACGAATCACGCATAGTGGTGACAAACTAAAGGATGCCATTAAATTTAATATCAAAGAACCGATTGCAGGTTCGCTCAAAGCCACATTCAAAATTTATCCCAACAGCATCGATCAGGTGATGGGCGGCATGGAAAGTATGTTGCGCATGCCGGGCGGCTGTTTCGAGCAGACCTCAAGTACCAATTATCCGAATATTCTGGCGTTGAACTATCTGCGTGAGACCAACAGCAGCAATCCCACTTTGGAAAAAAGTGCCAAGGAATACCTCGAAGTAGGCTATGGCCGACTAACGGGTTATGAATCGAAGGAAGGCGGTTTTGACTGGTGGGGCCGC
>CANETR010000183.1 GCA_947441325.1 Saprospiraceae bacterium | reverse complement strand
GGCTTAAATAACTTCCAGACAACTCCGGAAGCTTTGGCTGCCTTTGTTGATCATAAGTCTGAGGCACTCTTTTTGGAAAGTGGTGTACTTTCAAAAGAAGAAATACATGCACACTATGATGTAAAACTAGAGAGCTACTCTCTTCAAATCCAAATAGAATCGAGAATATTGGCCGAAATGTGTCAAAATCAAATAATCCCTGTTTCTGTTCGTTATCAGACTGAGTTGGCAAACAATATTCTTACACTTCAGGATTTGAATTTGGATGAGGAGACTTATGCCGTGCAATTGGATATGGTTAAACAGCTTGGTAAACATATCAATGCGTTAAAAAATCTTATCAACCAAATGCGCGATGAAAGAGCTGCTGCCAATGAATTAGGCTCAGAGGAAAAAGCTTATGCTTATTGCAATAAGGTAAAACCTGTTATGGAGCAAATTCGTGAAAATGCAGAAGAACTCGAAGACTTGGTTGACGATGCTGAATGGCCGGTTGCTAAATATAGAGAGCTGTTGTTTTTGAAATAAGAAGACAGAAGGCAGAAGTAAGAAATTAGAAGTAAGAAATTAGTCTCGTCTTTCGGACGAGAAGAAGTTAAATCGTCTGAGGTCTTCAGTCTCGAGTCTATAGTCTTCAAGTCTCAAATCTCAAGTCTAGCGTCTCAAGTCTAAATGTAGCGTCTAAACAATGATTACAACAGTTCAACATCGGGATAAAAAATATAGTTTTGATCTCTCAAAACCCATTGATATAAGTATTCCCTTGCAATCAGGCGAGGGAAATCTTACTGCGTGGTATTGTGATTTTCCCAGATTTGAGCCAGTGATGACAGATAAGTTTACCGGTTCTGTAAAATTGGGCGGACCAGTCAACTTCAAAGATATTTATTTTAATCCTCATGGACATGGCACTCATAGCGAATGCTTAGGGCATATTGCGAAAGAAGATTATTATGTAAATGAATGTATTTCATTCGTTCATCAGCCGGCACTTGTACAATCTTTTTATCCGGAGGAGCTGGAAAATGGCGACTTTGTCATTATGCCCGAGCAAATAGCAAATTGTCTGTTTTTGTTAAAAGATGTGAAGGTTTTGATTTTGAGAACTTTGCCTAACGAAACCGGAAAAAGGCATCGACAATACAGCAATAGCAATCCTCCTTACCTGCATCCCGATGCCATGAAACTAATTGTGAATGCTGGTATTGAGCACCTGATGATCGACACACCCTCTGTAGATAGGGAAGAGGATGCTGGAAAACTGGAGGGCCACCATATTTTTTGGAATTATCCCGAAAATCCCAGAATCTATTGCAGTATTACTGAGTTGATTTTTGTATCTGATGCTATTCCAGACGGGCTTTATTTTCTGCAACTTTTTATTGCAAATTTTAAGAACGATGCTGCTCCATGCCGGCCAATTTTGTATGAAATGACGGAACTGTCTTAGTTTTCTGATAAGTCTATCACAGACTTTTTTTTGTAGTCTGGTAAACTTATTTTTTTACTGCTCTTTCTGGCTTTTTGATAACTTTGCTGAATAAACATAACAATATGCGTATCGATATTATATCAGCAGTGCCTAAACTGATGGAAAGTCCAATTTCTCATTCCATTCTCAAAAGAGCTCAACAAAGAGGCCTTATTGAAGTGCATCTGCATGATTTGAGAGACTTTACCGATTCTAAACACAAGCAGATCGATGATTATCAGTTTGGAGGTGGGGCCGGTATGGTGATGATGGTTGAGCCGATTGATAAATGTATTAACTGGCTAAAATCTGAAAGAGATTACGATCAGGTCATTTATATGACTCCTGACGGAAATACACTGAATCAAAGTATTTGTAATCAATTGTCACTTGGCGGCAATCTAATAATTCTATGCGGTCATTACAAGGGGGTAGATGATCGTGTAAGACAGCATTTTATCACAATGGAGCTCTCTGTTGGCGATTATGTGCTCTCGGGTGGAGAATTGCCAGCCTGTATATTAGTCGATGCTATCGGAAGACTTATTCCGGGTGTGCTGAATGACGAATCTTCTGCCTTGCTTGATTCTTTTCAGGATAATATGCTATCAGCCCCTGTATATACCAGGCCAGCGGAGTACAAAGGCTGGAAAGTACCCGATGTCTTGTTATCGGGCAATGAAAGATTGATAAATAAATGGCGCGATGAAGAGGCGCAGAAAAGAACAGAGGAAAGGCGACCCGACCTCCTGGATAAATAGGCTTTGGTGATTTTAACTATCTTTAGCGCCTTGAATGTTATTTCTCTTTATAAGCTGATGGATCCAAAGCTTTTGGTGACCAGTTCTCAAAACAATCAATAATCTTTTGAACACTGTGACCATCTCCTTCCTCAAGGTAAGCACTGTTTTGAGTGTGCAGGCGTTTGCCCTCTGCATCCAGAATGACAAAAACAGGAAAGCCAAATCTTTGCGGAAATCCCAAATCTTTCAAAATGTCAAGGTTGGTGTTTTCCTTGCTATAATTGAGATGATACACTACAAAGTTCTCATTCATCATCTTTTTTAATGCTTCGGTCTCATTGACCTTTTTGTCAAAGGCAATACACCAGCCGCACCAATTACCACCAATTTGAAGAACTACATGTTTGCCATCTTTTTTTGCTTCTTTTAGCGCTTTTGCGATGTCGGCTTTAGCATCCGCTTCGGGATTGTACAATTTTTTAGCGTTTTTATCTTGTGCCTGAGCAATTGCGGCACTAAACATTAAGAGCAATACTAATTGAAAAATTGATTTCATCATATAATGTTTTTGATTGTTAGATTTTTATTACAAACCCAATGCCATAAATCCGCCGTCCACCGGCAGGCATACACCTGTTATGTACGATGCGGCTGGCATGGCAAGAAAAGCTGCAGCTCTGGCCACTTCGGCAGGTTGACCAATCTTCAAAAGAGGAGTCCTTTCCAAAATGCGTTCTTTCTTTTCGGGATCCTTCAGTACCTGTTCGGCAAGTTCAGTAGCTGTGTACCAGGGCAATACGGCATTGACCCTAACTTGATAAGGCCCCCATTCTACGGCTAAGAATTTTGTCATTTGTTCCATTGCTGCTTTTGTCATAGCATATGCTGCTGTGGATGTTCTCACCACACGTTGAGATGCTGTAGAGCTAATATTGACGATATTTCCTCTGCTTTCTTTCAGGTATGGAAAACATAAACGGCTCATTTCCCAGGCTGCATTTAGATTTACTGACATGATTTTGTCAAAATCCTCTGGCTGATATTCAAGCGTCGGTTTTCTGATATTAATACCAGCATTATTGATGAGAATATCCAATTTGCCCCAGCTATATTCAATTTCGCGCATCAGTTCCATTCTTCCTTCAGCGCTTGATATATCAAGGGCAGTTCCTTTTATTTTAAATCCCAAATCGCTAAACTCAAGAACCATTTTATTTACATCTTCCTTGGTTCTCGCGCTGATCCATACTTCTGCACCCAATTGCATAAATTCAATGGCAATTGCCCGACCTATGCCTTTTGTAGCACCTGTAATGAGTGCTTTTTTATTGTTGAGAGACCACATGGGAAAAGAATGAAAGATAAAAAGATGAAAGAATATCTCGTCATACTGACGAGATGAAAGATGAAAGTATGAAAGTATGAAAGAATGAAAGTATGAAAGATATTTTTAGTACGGAGTTATTAGGTACTAGACATCTGCTTGATTTTTAACTTGGTTTTTCTAGATTTTTTACCTATTATCATTGCTATCCTAGCTTCTTGTTTAAGATATTTGGCTATGAGATAAGACTATACAAATTTTAATCTGTTAGATTGAAGTTGAGATAATTTTATAATGATGCTAAAGTTTTAAGATTCAATCTCGAGACAGCCAATTTCTGCAAATGTATTGTCAGTCAGAAAATCTTTTATTTCACTGGATTTATTTGAAATTAGATGCTGCAATTCTGAAGTTTTTCTATTGCCGGTTTTTAATAATATAACTTTTGGTGGTATGCCTAATAGATTACTTAAATCAAAAAAATCAATATCGAAAGTTACAGTTGTATAGCTGTTCTTTTTCGCATAGTCCCAAATCTGTCGATCTGTTTTGTTTTCTAAATTAAGTTCTCTAACCTGTTTGGCTTCAGGAAATAATTCAGAAATCTTGTTTATGATGCGATAAGATATATTTCGATCAAAAAGTAATTTCATGAAGCTACTCTTATGCTGTTTTCTCTCTGTGCAGCATAGGCCAGACAGGCATAAATATCAAGTTCATTCAATTCTGGGTAATCTTCTAAAATCTCAATAATGCTCATTCCAGAAGCAAGCCAGCTCAAAACGTCAAAAACACTGATTCTTGTATTTCTGATACAAGGTTTACCGAATCTGACTTTTGAATTTATTTTAATAATTTTTTTAAAGTCAACCATGTCATTAAATTTAAAAAGTCAACAATTTAATTTGAGATTTAATTCAAACTATAGACTATTTTACCACTGTAACCTTCAACATATTTGTTTTTTTACGATCATGCAATGGCATTGACCCTGTGTTGATTACAATATCTCCCGATTGAAGCAGGTGTGCGTCTTTCAAAATATCATTTACATCCTGAATTGTATCATCGGTAGTAGTGAATTTATCGTAATAAAACCCTCTGATTCCCCATACCATATTCAGGGCTTTGAGCAGGTTGGTATCAGATGAAAATATGATAATATCAGCTTTTGGGCGATAGCTCGAGACCATAAAACCGGTATAACCCGATTTTGTCATGCCTATAATCATTTTAGCGCCTACCTGTTCGGCAAGGTTGCAGGAAAGATAACAAACAGCATCTGACAAATAAGATTCCGATTCTTTGCTGGGTTGCAGGCCGCGATGATAAACCGTGTCATTTTTTTCGGATTCGTGAATGATACGTCGCATGGCTTCCACAACTTTTACAGGATGATCGCCAGCCGCAGTTTCGGCACTCAACATCACGGTATCTGCACCATCGAGCACAGCATTCGCTACGTCAATGATTTCTGCTCGGGTGGGTGATGGGTTTTTAATCATACTGTCCATCATTTGTGTAGCCACAATGACAGGTTTTGCCGTCTCAAGACATTTTTTAATAATCATTTTCTGCAACATGGGCAGTCTTTCCATAGGTGTTTCCACGCCAAGGTCGCCACGCGCAATCATTACTGCATCGGTTGCTTCTATGATACTGTCAATGTTTTTAATGGCATCGGGCTTTTCAATTTTGGCAACAATTCTAGCCTGATGTTTTTTGTCCAGTAAATGCTTTCGCAAATCATAAATATCTTTGGCAGTACGCACAAAGGAAAGTGCGATCCAGTTAAAAGGCAGGCTCAAAATAAATTCCAAATCAACCAGATCCTTTTCTGTGAGTGAGGGCAGTGATACATTGGTATCGGGAAGGTTAACCCCTTTTCTAGAG
>CANETR010000182.1 GCA_947441325.1 Saprospiraceae bacterium | reverse complement strand
AGCCTTTGCGCTGAAAGTTTCAGACTATTGGTTGGAGCATTATCGTTTTGAAGATAACACCCAAAAAAGGCAGCAAAAATCCCTGGGAGAAGCAGCCATCCAAAGCATTGTAATCAATACCTTGGTTCCATTTTTGTTTCATTATGGCAAAATGATGCAAAGGGAAGATTTAATTGACCGGGCCTTATTGTGGCTTGAGCAGACCGAAGCCGAAGAAAATTCAATTATCAGAATCTGGAAAAACTTAGGCCTTAGGATTGATAATGCACATCAGACACAGGCATTGATACACCTGAAAAGACATTACTGCGAACCAAAAAGCTGTTTGGAATGTGCAGTTGGGAATCAAATTATGAGATAAATTATTAATTTTGCCAAACAAAACATGAGTAGATGTTATTATCTTTTTTCGATCCTCTTTTGATAGAAGCTGGCTGTGATGAGGCTGGCAGAGGCTGCCTTGCCGGTCCGGTTTTTGCTGCAGCAGTTATTCTTCCTAAGGATTATACAAATCCTTTACTGAACGATTCAAAAAAGCTGAATGAAAAACAGCGACATTTATTGAGACCACAAATTGAGCAGGACGCAATTGCTTGGGCTGTTGCCGAAGTTTCAGCGTCGGAAATTGATACAATCAATATTCTTAATGCCTCCATTTTGGCCATGCACAGGGCAATTGAACAATTGGATGTAAGTCCCGAATCGCTTTTAATTGATGGAAACAGATTCAAAAAATATAATTCCATCCAACATCATTGTATTATAAAAGGTGATGGAAAATATCTTTCAATAGCAGCGGCATCTATTCTTGCCAAAACATATCGAGATCTATATATGGAAAAGATTCATGATGAATATCCTTCATACAGATGGGATGAGAATAAGGGGTATCCAACAAAAGCACATCGCGAAGCAATCAAAAAAAATGGCTCAAATATCCATCATCGCCTAAGTTTCACATTGCTTCCACCCGAAGAAGACCAAGGCAAACTGTTCTGATTTATCATATTTAAAATATATTAAAAGCTATTTTATTGAACATAATAAATTGCGTGAAAATATTTAATCTTGATAAAATAATAGCCAACTAGTTTTTAATTGCTTATTAAAATGCCAAATGTTCAAATAAATCAAAATTCATGGGCTTTTATTTTCTTTTTTAATTAAAAAGTACGACATTTGCACACACTTTCAGAAAATATAAATTTGTAGAACCTTTTTAAATAAAAAAGAAGAGAATGAGAAAAGCTGATCTTGTATCTCGTATTTCGGAGAAAACTGAAATCTCCAAGTACGATATACTCCTTACATTGGAAACTTTCTTCAAAGAAGTTAAAGAAAGCATCGCGGAAGGCGAGAATGTTTATGTACGTGGTTTTGGTAGCTTTATTGCAAAAAAACGTGCCCGTAAAGTAGGCCGTAACATCAAAGCTAACAAGTCTATAGAAATACCAGAGCATTTCATCCCTGCTTTCAAACCTGCCAAAGTATTCGTTGACAAGGTAAAATCTACTTTGAAATCTGAATCAAAGAAGAAATAGTTTTCACCCGATCCCCGGTTCTCCATCTAATCTTTACTTGAAAAGTAATCCGGTTGAAATTTTTACCTGCGCTCATGCGTTTGAACACTTCTCAAATTATCGTAATTGTTGTTTCGATTCTGCTTTTTTTAATGTTGTTTAGTTTTGGTAGAACAAAACCGATAATTAAAAAAGGATCCGAATCTGCAACTGATTCGCTTCCACCGCTCAACGACCAAGCTATGCTTGCAGGGGCAAGAAGTACTTTAGATAGTTCACAAATTAAGCTCTTATCAGCTTTGGAACAGCAGAAGTCTCAGGCAAAAAACTTAGAAGAAGAAGTACTAACATTGAAATTAATATCAAGAACTTGGAATGAGTTCGGTAATTTTGCAGCTGGCGCTTATTATGCCGAAAAAGTTGCCGAACTCAAACCAAGTGGTGAAGCCTGGGCGATAAGCGGTACAACTTTTGGCATAGCTTTTAACAAAGAACTTGCTGATGTTGCACTCAAAAAATACCTGGGGCATAAGGCCATAAATGCTTTTCAAAAAGCTTTTAAACTTGAGCCAGACAGTGTTCAGCATGGAATAAATGAAGCGGTGATGTATGTTGAATTGAGCATGGTTGATACAAAGGTTATGCCTATGACTGGTGCTCAAAAATTATTGGAACTCGATAAAAAGAATCCTGATAATATCAATATCAACCTTCAATTAGGCCGTTTATCTTTTACAAGATCGGGAGATGTTCAAAAAGCTATCCCCCGTTTCGAAAAAGTGTTGAAACTAGCTGAATCGAAAGGCGGGGTAGACCCCGGAATGGTTTTGGAAGCGCATTTTTCATTAGCCGAATGTTTTGCTAAATCTAATGAAAAAGATAAAGCTATTTTTCACTACAAAAAATGCATTGAGCTCACATCAGATAACCCCAGTGTTCAAAAAGAACTCAAAGCCAGTTTAGAAAAATTAGAAAAGGGTGTAAATTAAACCTTACATTCAGTAAGATAAAATGATTTTTTAACTTTAAAACAAAGCACTATGCCCTGCGGAAAAAAACGTAAGAGACATAAGATTGCGACACACAAACGCAAAAAGCGCCTTCGCAAAAATCGTCACAAGAAGAAGAAGAAGTAATTCTTAGTCTTCTAGTAAAAAATAATAAACATTTTTTCAGAGGGCAAGCCCGTTTGTGTCTTGCCCTTTTTTTTTTGATTCCTGTTTTAACCTACCTTGATTTCCTGTAGCCTGTAAAAAGTACGGCTTTATTATTTAAGTGAAACAAATTTGTTTCCCAATGGCATTTTTATGCCACTAAATCATTATCACAACGATTTATAAATCAAGGCTTTGGAAAAAGAACTCATTATAACTTCCGGTGCAAAAGAAACTCAAATTGCACTACTGGAAAATAAAAAATTGGTTGAATTACACAACCAGAAGCCCGTTAGTGGCTTAGCCGTCGGAGATATTTTTCTCGGCAAAATTTCGAAACTCTTACCTGGACTCAATGCGGCATTTGTCGATATTGGCCTAAAAGAAAAGGACGCCTTTCTGCACTATACAGATTTGGGGCCTAAATTGCGATCGGTTCAAAAACTTACTAGCAATGGCATGTCCGGTGGTCAGAAAAATGGTCAGTTAGGCGATTTTATCATCGAGCCCGATATCCCAAAAATGCCCAAAGGTAAAATAGCGAACGTGCTTAAAAAAGGGCAGCTTGTTTTGGTTCAAGTTCTAAAAGAACCTATTTCAACAAAAGGTCCAAGATTGTGCTGTGAAATTACAATTGCTGGCAGATATCTTGTGCTTACTCCATTTTCAAGTACTATTGCTGTTTCAAAGAAAATTGGTACTGAGGAAGAAAGAAACCGCTTAAAATCTTTGGTTGAGAATTTGAGACCGAAAAATTTTGGTTTTATTGTTCGTACCGCAGCAGAAGGCCGAAAGGTTTCTGATATTCATGAAGACATTAAGTACCTGTTGGAAAAATGGGAGTACATGTACGCTCAACTTCACAATGCAACTGGTCCAATAAAGTGCCTCAGCGAAGGAAATAAAACTCAAACTATCATCAGGGATTTTTGGAATGACAGTTTTAGTCGCGTTGTTGTTGATAGCAAGGAAATGTTCGAACAGGTTACAGATGAATTAGATAAGGTTGCCCCAGGCAAAAAAGACCTCGTTAAATTACATCCAGGACCAAGACCAATATATGATCATTATGGTATAACCAGACAGATAAAAGCCTCATTTGGTAAGACTTCTACCATGGCTAGCGGTGCATATATTGTAATAGAGCATACCGAAGCTATGCATGTTATTGATGTAAACAGCGGCCACAAAATGGTCAGCTCTGATCAGGAGGAAAATGCAACACGAGTCAATACAGAAGCTGCCGAAGAAATAGCCCGCCAACTCAGACTACGCGATATTGGTGGAATCATCATAGTCGATTTTATCGACATGCGCAGCACCGAAAACAGAAACCTACTTTATCAGGAAATGAAGAAATTTATGATTGGTGATAAAGCCAAACATACCATTCTTCCTATCTCAAAATTTGGCCTTCTACAGATAACCCGCGAACGTGTTAGACCTCAGGTTAATATAGTAACTGCTGAGAGATGCCCTACCTGCAATGGAAGCGGTAAAATTCAGTCTTCACTATTGGTGACAGACGAAATCAAGAGAGATTTGGATATCATCATGGGCTCGCAACGTCCTCAAAAATTAAGTCTGATTGTTCACCCATTTATACATGCCTATCTAAAACGTGGCTGGTTTTTCAGTTCCATGCAGATGAAATGGTGGCGTGAATACAAAAAATGGATTTATATACGTCCAGACAATGACTTTGCACTTACTTCATTCAAGTTTATCAATGAGAATAACGATGAAATAAGACTTGCTTAAAAATACAATGCCTTGGGATTCATTCCTAAGGCATTTTTTTATGGTAACGAATTTTACAAACAAAAACCAGCTTGGTTTGGATAAACCTTTTGGTAAAATTGCCTTCTAAAATCAATATCTTATGCTTGTAACTATCATTGTACTACTGCTCACAATTATTGTGATTCCAGTACTTTCTTTTTATTATGGAATGCCGCTCAATGAATTACAAACTGCCATTCTCGCTAATATGTCAATTGCTGTGAGCATCGTAATTGCCTATTGTTTTATTGTTGGTGAAATTTCCCGTAACAATTCTCAGGTTGATAAATTGTGGAGCATAGTCCCTATTTATTATGTCTGGCATATGACTGTAATGGGTGGTTTTTGTCCTCGCATGATACTTATGTCTGCTTTAGTTACATTTTGGGGACTAAGACTTACCTATAACTTTGCAAGAAGAGGCGCCTATCAGTGGAAATTCTGGGCAGGAGAAGAAGATTATCGCTGAGAAATCCTACGGGAAAGACCAGGTTTCAACAATAGATTTGTTTGGATGTTATTCAACCTATTTTTATTTCAGCTTACCAAAATGTACTAATTTTTCTGTTTACATTGCCAATTCTTACAACGCTATATGCTCAGCCATCTGAAATTCTGCTGACTGATTGGATACTTGCTGCTGTCTTTGTTTTGTTTGTAATCCTGGAGTATATTGCCGATCAGCAGCAATACAATTTTCAAACAGAGAAATATAGAAGAATAAAGGCCAATGAACCACTAGGTGAGTACGCTCATGGTTTTGTCAGAACTGGTCTTTGGTCGATTGTCAGGCATCCAAATTACGCCATGGAACAGGCTATCTGGATAGTTTTCTATCTCTTCAGTAATGCCTCGACGGGAAGCTGGATCAATTGGTCCATGATGGGCTGTCTCTTATTACTGATTTTATTCAAAGGCAGCTCCGATTTTTCGGAAGAGATTTCTGCTTCAAAATATCCCGATTACAAAGAACATCAGCGAAAGGTGCCAAGATTT
>CANETR010000181.1 GCA_947441325.1 Saprospiraceae bacterium | reverse complement strand
TACTGCAGGATTTCGTGTCAAACGGTAATGGTTACTGGGACAGTGGTACCATATATGACCCTGAAACCGGAACAACTTACAATTGCAAAATCACTATGAAAAACAAAAATACCCTCGACATCAGAGGTTTTGTAGGTGTTTCTGTTTTTGGAAGAACTGATACCTGGAAAAGGGTTGAATAATAAAAGCATCTACATATAGAAAATGGGCTTTCTTGTTGCAAGAAAGCCCATTTTCTAATTTAAAAGCAAACAGATTATAAAGTCCAATCCATTAGTCTGCGCAGCCAGGAAATTTTTAATTTGTATGGCGCATAACGCACGGGATCATCCACAAGGAAAGTACGGCGCAGTACCGATTTCATGTGAGAAAAAACATCAAAGGACAACTGTCCGTGATAAGCCCCGATACCACTTTCCCCAACACCTCCGAAAGGAAGATGCGGATTGGCAATATGAAGCAGGGTATCATTTATTGTAACTCCACCGGCAGAGGTTTCGGAAAGTACTTTTTGAACCTTCTTATCATCTTTCGAGAAAATATAAAGTGCCAATGGCTTAGGTCTTTTATTGATAAAAGCAATGGCCTCATTCAGGTTATCGTATTCAATAATCGGTAATATGGGGCCAAAAATCTCATCCGTCATTACTTTGGCATCTTCCGATACATTTTCGAGCAGGGTTGGCTCTATGTAATTGTCAGATTCATCTACTTTTCCACCAAAAAGTATGTCGCCGTCTTCAATATAAGCTGCAACACGTTTAAGATGTTGTTGATTTATGATACGCGGATAGTGTTCGCTGCGCTGCGCATCATCACCATATGATTTCTTTACATACTCGATAATCTTTGCAACAAGCTGATCTTTCACTGATTTGTCAACTAAAATATAATCGGGAGCAATGCAGGTTTGACCGGCATTGACAAATTTTCCCCAAACAATTCTCTTGGCTGTGAGAGAAATATTGGTATCCCTATCGACAATGCAGGGGCTTTTTCCACCCAATTCAAGGGTTACTGGCGTGAGGTGTTTTGCTGCTGCCTGATATACAATTCTGCCTACGTTGGTGCCCCCGGTAAAAAAGATATAATCGAATTTTTCTTCTAAAAGTGCTTTCGATTCTGGAATACCGCCCTCGATGCAAGCAATGTATTCGGGTGCAAAGTTTTCAGAAATCACCTTGGCAATCATAGCCGAAGTGGCGGGTGCAAATTCCGATGGCTTTAATACCGCTGTATTTCCTGCAGCCATAGCGCCCACTAATGGGGCAAAAAGCAGCTGAAAAGGATAGTTCCAGGGAGAAATTAGTAATGTTACACCATAAGGCTCTGGCTGTACAAAGCTACTACCATTGAAGTGAAATAATGGCGTTGGTACCGTTCTTGGCTTTGCCCATTTGTCGATGTTAGAAATCGCTTTTTTGAGTTCAATGAGCACAAAACCAATCTCTGTGGCATAGGCCTCGAATTCATGCTTACGTAAGTCTTTTTTCAAGGCTTCAATAAAATCAGCTTCATGTGTTGAGACCAGATTTTTTAAAAGGGTGAGCTGTTCTTTACGGAATTTGACCGATTTGGTAGCTCCGCTATTAAAATAATCCCTCTGTTTCTGTACAATTGTTTTAATTGCTGAAGTTTCGACAGCTGCAGTGAAAGTTTCCATTGTATAAATTGTTGGTTAACACAGCTAAGATAAGAAGATTTTTAAATAATTCAGACCAGGGCAGCATTTAAATACATAACGCTTTTAAAAACCATATCCGGCGCACTGCGTAGTAAATTCTGTGCTGTTAAATGGTGGGTTAACTTTTAGATTTTTGAATTCATATTTTTCATAAACGCCTTTATCATCGTAAACTACCTGATAAATGGGCAAGCCACTAGATTTATCGATGTAAAGTTCCGCCTTTTTAGCAAATGCATTGGGAACCTTGAGTACCATACCCTTGCTAACATTAGCACCGAATCCCAAATTATTTTTTTCCATCACTAAATATTCAGAAACATTAATACGCTCACATAGACTCAAAAGACTTTCCGTTTGTGTACAGGTATGGGATATAAATTGAAAATCAGGGTTATCCAAAATTAGTTTGATGCAATTTTTCCCATTCCAGGTAAAGTCTCCGCCAATTTTTATCATATCCTCCAATTTCTGCCCACTTAAGGCTAATTTCTTTTCAGTGTTTTTTATCTGAACATAAAGGTATGAAAACCCTGCATGTGTAACAGGATGATGCCCATTATTGCGAACTCTTGCGTTGTTAACATCTAAATTCAGATTAACATATGGAAATCCATTTGGGTTGACATAAAGCTTACTATTGTTCCAACCAGATACATAAAGTAACTCAACACCAGATTCCTGGTTTTTCATGTATAATTTTTTGGGGCTCACCTGAATTTTGAACTTTGAGTTCCTGGTCTCAGTCCTGTTTCCTATACGTTCATAGGAGGTCATATCATAGGTCATGGTATTCATACTGCCAATGGCAATATACATTTTATCGAGTACACTGCGAACGCTTTGAGCATTCACATGGGCCGATTTCATTAAAAAAGTGCCGAGCAGCATAAAAAAAATAATTCTCATAAGATAAGTAAGTTATTTAAAACCATAAGCTGAACACTGTGATGTAAATTCACCACTGCTCAGCTGGGGGTTGATTTTAAGGTTTTTAAATTCAAACTTTTCGAAAACACCTTTATCATCATGCACAATCTGATAAATAGGCAGATTACTTTCTTTATCGATATAAATCTCAACTTTTTTAGCAAAGGCGTTAGGAATTTTTATCACCTTGCCTTGGTACACTTTGGCACCATAACCAAGATTATTTTTTTCCATAACCATATATTCAGAAACATTGATTCGTTCACATAAATTGAAGAGCGTTTCGCTTTGAGTGCAGGTATAGTCAATGAATTTAAAATCGGGATTTGTGAGTACAACTTTTGTTGTATTTCTGCCGTTCCAAGTAAAATTACCTTCTATTTTTATAATATTCTCTAATTTTTCGCCCTCTTTGGCGATGAGCTTTTCTGTATTTTTCATTTGAGTAAGCAAATAATTAAAACCTGCGTGTGTGACAGGATGATGACCATCTGCTCTAACTCTTGCGCTTTGCATATCCAGGCTAACATTTACCCAAGGAAAGCCATTGGGATTAATATAAGGCATATTGTTGTTCCAACCAGAAACATAGAGCAGTTCTACACCACTATCTTTATCTTTCATATACACTTTGCGGGGGCTTATTTGCACCTTGAAAGACATATTTTTTGTAACCATCTTTGCTCCTATTCTCTCAGAAGAAGTCATCTCATAAGACATTAGATTGGTAGTGCCAATTGCTATGTACATTTTATCTAAAACTGATCTTAAAGATTGAGCATTAAGTACGGTTCCAAAAAGAAACAAAAGCATAAAAAACGATAAATTCATTTTCATAAAAGCACATAATTTTAGATTAGTAATAAAAAAGGCTGCAATTAATCTGATGATTAACAGCAGCCTTAGCCCCCATTCAATAGGGATATTATCTTACAATAATTTTCTTACTGAGTAGTCTGTTTCCAATTTGGAGCTGCATAAGGTAAACACCTGCGCCGAATTCTTTAAGATTCATTCTGTCGCTGTAAGTGCCATTTACAACTCCAAGATTCTCTGAACGCAAGGTTCTGCCAAGCATATCGCTGATTTTCAAAGATACTTCTTCTGTTTGTGTGTCGGGACTTTGGAACTGAACAGTCACCTCTCCTGTACTAGGATTTGGATTTACACTGAAAGAAGCCGAAATTTCATCAAATAGATCAGTCGATGCATTGCAATCGGCCGCCACAACAAAACCTGTAGTGTTGAAAGTATCGCGGATGCTAAGTGTATTTCTTGTAAGTGTGACCAAAACCGAAAGCTGACCGTTTGTAAGTGTAAAACTATTCGCGGTAGTATCTGCTGAGAAATTTACACGGCCACAATCTTCCGGACCAGGGAGTCCCTGAAAAATAGCGTCATCATCCTGAACCCAAATCTCATATCTTGTACCTGGAACCATGAGGATATTATTGCCAAAGTTCCAGGTTACAGGAGTACCTGCATCGGTGGTATAAGTAGTTACAGTATCTGTACCCGACTGTGAACCAGTGATGGTAATGAATAAATCAACACCATTAAGCAAGTCGCTACAACCCGAACCATTCACTCGAACAGAAGATATATAAACCTGTTCTACTGTTTCGGTGACTACCGCCTGATAGGTTACTTCATAAGTACCTGTATCGGAATAAACAACATCGGCAGGATTTTGACTATTACTAGTCTGACCATTGCCAAAATCCCAGAAATAAGTAGCGGTCTGGCCAAGAGACGTATCAGCTTCTACATTGTTTGTGAAACTAACTGTAAGTGGCGCACAGCCACTTGAATTAGCCATGGAGAAACCAGCACTTGTATCAGGCAGTACTAAGAACTCTAGTGGAATGGTAGCCGGCTGTGGAGCCAAAATACCAGTTTCGACCAATACTGAAATGTTTACAATAAAAATACCTGACTGGCGCGGTGTACCGCAAATAGTTATACAACCATCGCGTGTATCGGGCGCTGCTTCATTGTAACGGGCCGGCAGTGGACGGTCTAAGGTAAAACTCATTCCTAGAGGCAGCCCAGATATACCCTGAACAGAGAAAGCTGAAAGATTAATACCAGCAGGAATATTTTGTGTAGTATCTAATGCAATCAGCGGAGTGGTTGTCATAGGAAGACGGAAACTTAATTGTTCCTCATAATACTCGTTTTGACGGGCATTGGGAAAAGTGTCGAGATAAACTGTATCTACCGGCATAGTAGGTAGAATAACGGTACATGTTGGACAGGTTTGTGCATTCAGCTGCATAGAAATAGCAGAAAACAATGCCATACAAACCAAAAGCGTATTGATTTTTTTCATAAATAAGAGTTTAATTTGTTATTCAGACGTAAAACTACAAAAAAATGCCGCAAAACACAAGTCTAAAGGTTAAATATTTCAGACTTGTACTTTGCGGCAGCAAATAATTTCAATCGTTTAGATTAACGAACTGTCAATTTTTGAGTCTGGCTGTTTTTGCCATCTGTAAGTTCAATGATGTACATACCAGCAGCAAAACCTGAAGTTGGAAGACCGAAAGTGCGCTCACCCTCGATCAAACCAAGATTTTGGCTACTAACTTTTACACCAAGAGAATTGTAGATATTTACAGAAACATCTGTAGCTTTTTCTGTTGACAACTGTAGTGTAACATCGCCAGAAGTTGGATTTGGATACATGGCAAGTTCTGCAACAGGGCTAAACTCTTCAACGGCAACATTATTAGCTGCTTTGTACCAGTAAATTGCATTTGGATTCATACCGTAGCAAAGAATTACACCATCAACTGTAGTACCGCAACCTGCATTTGAAAGAAGGCCTGCATAACCGTTAACAAGACCCATGTAATTG
>CANETR010000180.1 GCA_947441325.1 Saprospiraceae bacterium | reverse complement strand
GTCCGGGACAAGTTGTGCGGATGTTATTGATGTGCGGATGTTATTGATGTGCGGATGTTATTGATGTGCGGATGGATTGATGTTACTAATGTGCGGATGTTATTGATGTGCGGATGGATTGATGATTTGATCCCGTCTTGGGCCGGGACAAGTTGTGCGGATAATCAATGTCTAACATCTCATGTCTCATGTCTAACATCTCACATCTCATGTCTCATGTCTGATAATCTATCTTTAAACAAAGTTCTTATGCCAACTCTCTGCCAAAGGTATTTGCCATTTTTCTTCAAACTCGGCTTTAGTCTGAACAAGGTTATTAAAAACAATAGTGGTGTCATTTAATTCGCCTTTTTTGTACAAAAGCTCGAATTCTTCTCGATTGGCCGATTGAAGCTGCCCTCCTACTCTGAATGCAAAATTAAAACGGTCGAAAAAATCAAGTGCTGACTTTTCTGCGCAATATTTTACAAAGGCTACCGATTTATCGATAGAACAGCCACTGGCTCCTGCCTGCGATTCATCGACCATTAGTACAATAAAACGATTTTCAATCAAATCGCCCCAGGCCTTAAGTGCATGGTTATGAGCCGTCCATTGACTCACAAAGTCGGCAATTTCTTTTTTTAAAAGTGTTGCCGTTTCAGTTGAAATTTCTTTGTTACTCTGGTAAATCCAGACTCTGGAACCGGGATCCAAGTGTTTGTAATCGATCATTTATTGTAATATTTTGCCTATTTGTAAAGCAATAAGTGGCTAAAAATTTAGGAATTATCCTGTTTTAGAATGTATGTAACCAAAGCTTCTACAGCAGCCTCAGGATTTCTCCACCAATGCAGCGACCAGACCGGATAAATATCATAGCCAGCTCCCTTTAAGGTTTCAGACTTATGAATAGCGGCATCCACATCGTATTTATTTACCTGCTTTAGCCAACCATCAATGATGAGGGCAATATCTTTTGATTTTCCAACTGATTTAATTACTACATCAGCTTCAATTTCTTCGTTTACTGAAACGGCTTTTATAATTCTGTCAGAACTGATATAATCGGCTAGATAAGAACAAAGTTCATCCCTCAGTTCCTTTTTAATTTTTGATTTGCTTAATTGTCTGTTGTCAGAACTCAATTTACCATCTTTTGAATAAATCATTTCCAGTCGGTACATTTTGGCAAAACCACTTTCGAGCATAGAGATCAAATAATTGTCACCAAAATCCTTTCTCCCCAAAACCAAGCGCTGTGCACCCAGTTTTGATAACTTTCTGCCCATTTTAGTATCGAGCTGATGGGCATCGTCCATGATTATACAATCAAACAGAGCAACTTTACGATCGAAGATTTTATCAGCCAAGGAGGGTTTAATTACTATTAGAGGGAAGAGCTCACTAATCAATTCAATACCAAGCTGCTCTACCAAAGATTTAAGTCTGACTTCCTGAAATTTCGAACTAATTTTCAATGGATTGAAATTTTGTTCTTTCTTGAGTTCTGCCAAGCGCTCGCTTTGATGTTCCCTCACGTTTACAAGGGCATTTACAGGCACCATCTCTCTGAGACCTGCCTGTAAGTTCAAATAGGACTGCAATGGAAAATCGCTTTCGGGCAAATGCAGGCTGTAGTTTTTATCGAGATAGTGATAAAGATACCAGCTATCATAGGCTGTTTCCCAATTTTGGGGTCTTACTGAAACCAGTGCCGAAATTAGCTTTCTGCAGTTTTCGCCTAGGTTGAGCCAATGACTGCGCCATCTGTAAAATTCTTTAAAAATCTTTAGCTGTGCCTCCACTGAAGTGAGCTGTTCCAACAGATTTCTCAACTGAGTTTCTCTTTCAGTTGCTTTTTGAGATTTTGGTTTTTCAACTGGTTTAAAGATTTCTTTCTGCTGAAGTTGGGCAAAAAAATCTTCGACCTGATTTTCCAACTGTTCAAAACGTTGTCTAAGATCCTGACGAAGGGGCATTTTCAGCGTAAGATCCTTAATTTTCTGTTTAACCAATTTTGGAATTCTCAAAAACCAGGCATCTGCTGCTTTTTCAAAGGCCTCCAAGTCGTGGCTAATATCCATCAGATTCAAGTATTTATTGAAAGGTGCAAGATTGTATTCGAAGTATCTTTTTTCGAGATATATATTTTTAAGTGCCTCATAAGAGTTAAAAATCTCTTCTTTAGCACCTAGTATCTGACCTGATTGCTTTGAGAATACACTTAAAATACGCAACCTTGTTTTTGTAAAGCCATCGGAAAAATCGAAAGAATTGCCATAGACACTTTGATAAACTCTAATATCCCGGCGAATATTTTCAATTCTGTTTTTAAGTTCTTTAATATGCCCTTCGTAATGAAAACGCAGATCATCCGAATAAGCATCTATGAAATTGGTGTATTTTTTATACAGCTCCCTCAAAAGTTTGGTATAAGTCAAGACATTTTCTTTCACCCAGTCGCAGGCACTATCCTCATCCATTTTGACAAAGATATAATCCTGCAACATTGTCAATGGATGTTGAAGACTTTGAACAGATGCAAAACGATTTCTATTCTCTAATATTTCGGAACGCAATTGTTTATGCTCGTCCAGTGTCCACTTATAATCGGCGGTATCGAGCAAACGCGAAAGAAACTGTTTACCATCTCTTCTGTGATTTTTCAAAAATCGCCCAACCATATTTGTCCAATCGGTACCATCCAACATGGGTTTTTGTATGGCATCGTAACGCGCCGATAGCTTTTCCCTGAGGGTTAAAAACTGCTGTAACTGAAGATTATAGGCCTTTTCGTTGAATTTTGGGAGTTTTTTTACCCGCTCGGGCAATTTAGATATTTGATAGAGCAGCGTTTCAACTGCAGAATTTTCCTGATCAACAATCCAAACCCCGGACTCTTTAAGACCCAATTTTTCTAAAATGATATTCAGGTTAATATGTGTAGCCTGTTCAGGACAAAGATATATACAGCTTCCTCCATCCGACATCAGTGCAGGGAGAAAGGCAGCAGCGGTTCTAGTTTTTCCACTATCTTCCGGTCCATACAATAGGACATCATTTCCATCGAAAAGGTCATTTATAGCAGATTCCTGCGTTGAATTCAGCGGCAGCGCTCCAACGCCGGTAAACCAACTCCTTCTATTTTTGGGATGCTGTGTTAATGGCAAAGAAATGGCTGCTTCTTCATTTAGCCTGCATAATATGGCCGACCATAATATAGAATTGGTATGAGCAATAAGTTGTTCATTTGATGGAGAAGGAATCAGTTTCGGAGCTTCGGGCTTTTTTATATTGAGTAAGGCGGTCAATTTTTCAATAGCCTTCATTATATTTTTTGGATCCTGCAGTTCCGACTTTGCAAAAATTTCGTCCCAATCGAAGGCATAGCGGGCTATCAGATAATTCTTAAGAACTTCGTTAAGGCTAAAACCAGATTTACCTTCATAGGAAAGGACCCAATGTTGTTGATTGTCATCATCGGCATTTCTAAAATCGAGTTCCCAATAAAAAAGCGGCGCTGAAATATCTCTACCCAAGGCACTATCATCCAGTAAAAGAATGGGATAACCCATTTTAACAGAAGATCCGCTAATAGTTAGATCCACTAAGGTTGACTGAATAGCATCGAGTAAATGTTTCTTTTCAGGATTATCATTTTTATGAGTGCTAAGATTTATACCAAGTTCAAAAGATTCCTGCCTTAGTAAGGAGGAAATTATTTGAACCGTCATAACAGCGCCCAAATAGTTCAGATTCCAAAAGTCGATTTTAGTTTCGCTTAATGGAAATATAATAAGTTGACTTGGGCTATTTCGTTGTGTGTTATTATTAGGATTGTTGTCCATCTTTGGAATATTCATGTTTCACAAATATAATCAGCTTTTGGCTATAAAAAGCATTCATTAAAAATTAAAATTCAAAAAAATTAAAACAAAAACAGATTAAATCACTCTTTTGATTACGTTTTGGCTGCAAAAGTGTTAAAAAAAGCAAATTAAATACATTTTTGTAGTTTTTTTGCTTAAATAATTTGGAAAATAACTTTTAAGGATATATTTTTGTAAGGTAATTGATGACAGCGTACACTTATTTTCCTTTTGACAGCTAATTTTATTGTATGAAAAAACAATCCGTCAGCAGAGAATATAATTTTTCAGATGCAGAATTATATAGCGAATGCACCGCACGTATTCAATACCTGCGCAGAGATGCTTCAGATTTTAATTCATATGGTTTCGATGAAAAAAGTCGTAAAGCATTTGAAAATCTTGTAATCAGCTATGGCAATTTGCCAGATGATAATGAACTGGTTGGTGATCAAATGCAAGCCACTCAAAAGAAAAATGATGCTGCCGAATCACTCAAAACAGCTATCAGAACAGTAATGACAAGAGTAGCCGTTAAAATCGATATCAAATCGGGAAAATACAGAAAATTCGGCACGCATAAAATGAATGACATGAGCGATGCTAACTTACTACTTTGCGGATTGCGGGTAGCAAGAGTCGCCGAACAGCTCCTACCCTTTTTGGATGGCAGCGGATTAAGAATGGATCTTATTGACAGAGTGCGTCAATGCTCAAAAGCATTTGAATCAGCGCTACATATACAATTTGATAAAATTGCCGAGCGAGATATCGCCGTAGAAAAAAGAGTGGAATTAGGAAATGCCATTTACAGACAACTGGTCCTTGTTTGCAGCATTGGCAAAGATATTTGGGCTGAAAATAATAAGGCCAAGTATGAAAATTACACTATCTACGAGAGCAACAATGAACAAAAGAAAAACAGAAAAAAGGCTGCAGCCTAAATCAGCCTAGGTCTCACAATTTTAGGTCTCACAAGAAAAAAGTTCTTCACCGACAAACAGGTCTCAGCTGTCACTCTCCCAAAATAGTACAGCAAACACTGGTCTCAAACTCAAAAAGTCGGTCAAAGGTCAACATTGACGCCCCTTGCATAGTCGTTTAATAGCGCGGCTATTCAAGGGGTTTCAGTTTTTTAGGAGATGTTTATAAAAAATTCCGAACCCGCTCTTGGCTTGATGGAATTGTAGCAGGGCTCCATGTAAATCTTTTCAAATAAAGGCTTAAAATAGCCCAGATATTCTTCGCTACTTCCACCAAAAGGTGGCCCAGCTTCGCTCAGCGGAAAATTAAATAACAAGCCAATAAGCTTTCCTCCAACTTTGAGCATTGATTTAACTTTCCTGGCATAATCGCCTCTTAGAGCAGGATCTATAGCACAGAAAAAGGTTTGCTCTACTACATAGTCAAAATCATTGATTTCCAAATCAAAAAAATTGGCACAAAGGAGTTGTTCCTTTGGGAAATCTGGCATTTTTTCGGCAAAAGCTTGCAAGGGCAGCTCTGCCCAATCGCAGATATACAGATTTTTGAATCCCGACTCAAAAAGATAAATTGCCTCATGCGCATTGCCGCAACCAGGTATGAGTATTTTGGAATTTTTATCTGCCACCTGATCAAAATAATGCT
>CANETR010000179.1 GCA_947441325.1 Saprospiraceae bacterium | reverse complement strand
TAGCTGGAGGATTGACATAAGTTACAGTTAGCTGTTGTGTATAGGTATTGGTTGCAGGAACACAGGCTGTTTGAGTGCCGGCAGTCAATGCATTGATAGAACAGGCGCAGCTTACACCAGTATTGAAAACAGGGCGGCAAAGCGCATTACTAACCGATGTGCCAAGGGTTCTAAAGTCAGCATCTAAAGTAATTGATTCTACACAACCTTGTACGGTTACCACAACTGTTGTGGTATAATCTGTAGAACCGAAACCAAAGGTCCCATCGTTGGTTTCATAAGTAAGTATATCAGTTCTATTGGCATATCTGGTGCTAAAAAAATCCGCTCCAGGCATGCTGGAACCAATAGTTGTTCCAGTACGACCAACCAGATTATTGAAACCGGCTCTTGTCAGAAAAGGTGTGAAAGCTGGACTTGTTAACACAACAGGTGCTGTGGCAGAGCTTCCAAAAATTAAAGCAAAACCCAAACTATTTCCATCGGAAGAACCTACATCAACAGTAAGATTTATGGTATAGGTAGTTGTTCCATTTCCATTATTAACCGATGTTACAGTATTAATAGTAGAGTTGTGACAAGCAAAGCTGTTTTGGGTAAAGTATAAACTTATCAGGGTAAAAAGCAGAATAATTTTTTTCATATAGTTTTCTCTTTAGGCGAACAGGTAAAAAATACTTTTAAAAGTTAAAAACTTGAATGAGGTTATAGAAAATTGTTTTTTATAAAATGTTGTAACATTATTCCAATAAACTATTGGATTGTTAAGGGCAATACAATTTTTTGATCAGGGCTAATAATCGAAACGTAATAAAATCCGGCAGACAAATATTCTTTATTGAATCTAAGTTGTTGTAAACCTGTGCAATATTGATTACTCAACAAAGTTTTAACAACTTGTCCAAATGCATTAAATAATACTATATCTATTGTGGCAGATTGTTCTAATTCAAATTCAATAGTTGCAGTTTCTGAAACAGGATTTGGAAAAATCTTGGCACCCAAAACATTTGGTTTAATGGATTCAAATCCAAGTACTTGCAGCTTTGAACTTTTGCAAATAAAAGCATCTGAACCAGATGAAACTAGTAAGTTGGAATCAAAAAACACAGAATCGTTAAAAACTCCGGCGATGTATATATTTGTACTATCCAAAACGCAAATTCCAGTGGCATAGTCTGTCCCCGCACTTCCTAATGTTTTAATAGATTGGTAACTGCCATCTGTTTTGTATTCTGCAATAAAGATATCAGAAGGTACATGACGTGGTTGACGAGTACTGGCACTGTCTGTACCCCATCTGCCAGTTCCTTCAAATAATCCAACCATATAAATGTTTCCATTTGCTAGTGTTGCTATATCAAAGCCTTTACTGTTGTCTGTGCCGCCTACAATTTGTATCCAATTTACCGAACCCTGCATATCGCATTGAGCCAAAAAAGCATCGAATTCTCCTTCGCATATCCTAGTCAATGTTCCAAAATTGGCTGTATCCTGAAAAACGCCACTTATGTAAATGTAGTTATTGCTGATTTGTAAGGCTATGCCTAAATCAACTGATCTGCCGCCCATTTTTTTCCACCAAAGCAATTGCCCAGCGGAACTAAATTTTGCCAATAGAATATCATTATTGCCATCTGAAAAAAGTTGTCCTAATGTTCCGTAAACCACATCTCTAAAATACCCCAATAGGTAAATATCTCCATTTGCATCTAATTCGATATCTTGAATATTATTGGTAGTTGCTGTGCTAATGCTGTTATGCCAGGAAAGCTGCCCTGAGTTATCAAGTTGAATCAGGAAATTATTGTAGGTCGAATAAGATAAAAGTTGTTGACCATCAATAGTTAAACTATCTCCGAATGTTCCGGAAACATATACTTTCTCGTTGTTATCAACAATAATTGCATTGCCAATATCATTGCCCAAATGCCCAAATCCTTTAACCCACTGAATAATGCCCTGACTATCGATTTTGGCCACGAAAACATCGGCACTTCCACGGTTAAGAAGACTATCGTTGTTGTAATAAAAAGTGCTTTTGTAATACCCGGTTACATAGATATTCCCAATGGAATCAATTGCAATATCATTGCCCCAATCATCACTACTACTTCCCAATTGAATAAGCCAAATGATATCGCCCGAGCTATTATATTTAAAAACCATGATATCATTCAACCCATGACTGACTAAGGAAGAAATGCTATCTTGAAAAGTTCCAACCCCGATTATATTGGCATCTTTATCTAATACAATTTTGCTGATATAATCTTCACTGCTGCCATTTAAAGTCTTGGCCCAATCTATATTTAGTTGAGCAAAAAAATTAGTTTTAAAAAATATGATGAGAATAAAAATGTAAAAAAATCTAATCATAGGGTATGAATAATTGGTATTGGCAACAAAAGATTACAGTTTATTTTCGAGATATATTTTATTAAATGAAGGCTAAGAAATCTAAAATAAATATTTGTTCTTCAATGCTTCTTACTGATATACTCTGTCGTCTTAGTCTTTAAATACAAAGTTTAGATGCAAATTATATGAGTAAAAATATAGTGCTAAGCTCAGCTAATGTTTGTTTTCTTATCATTATGAGGATAGGCAGTTGCAGCATATAAGTCACTTGCAGCGCCCATAACATAGGTTATTTTGAAGAAAAGCGAAGAGCAGAAAAACAAAATATTAATACTGTGTATAGTTGTTTCATGTAGTCAGATTAGTTTTAACTGTTGTCAGTCTTGTAAAGTCGCAATTTCCTTGGGTGAGGAGATTGTTTTACAAAAGTAAATTTTACAAATCAATTAATAGTCAAAACCTACAGCCAGAGAATTTCAATAAAATTTATTAACAACTACTATAAGCTTATATTATAATTTATTTTTCAATAGATTATGATATAAAAACTATGCTAATAAAAGCTAAAATAACAACGAAATAATAATTTATTTTGATTTAATGTAGTCAGTCGATTTTAAAATTAACATTTCATAAACAATACAAGCCCAAACTACGACTAAAGGCAGGGCTTTCAGGGCATAAGGCTTTACAAAATGTTCTCTCAAATAGGCCGGAAAAAGATCGGAGGGCGAGAAGCTGCTCACTGCCAAGGTTAAAACCAATAGTACCATCTGCCAATAATTTGCTTTTGGAATTAGCACATACCAGATAGAAAAGCCCATAAATGCTATGATATAAGTAGGCGACTCTGAAGCTGTGCTAAAAATAACCGTAAAAATTAGCACGGAAGAAAGCAAGAGCAATCTGAATTTTTCTACTTTGTACAAGGAAATACGCAGGTAACAAAGTCCCATCATTATCATTCCACCCAAAATAAATGGAAGGTTAGCTAAATTGGGGTTTCCGACAATCTTTCTGATCATGCCCATCAGGGAAATGTCCTGCATATTGCTCAGGTAGATATTCTCCTTGTTTTTCAAAATCAGCCTTTCGTACCAGTCTTTGTACGAATTAATAATGAACTCGGGCGATGAAATCGCCATAGGCAATACAAAAAAGATTGCCGACCAAAAGAGAAGAGAAAGAATGAATTTTAGTTTGTCCTTAGAGAAGAAAAAGAAAGCCAACCCAACCACGCCATACAACTTGATAAAGGTGCCAAAAACAATGAGCATCGCTGCCCAAAAATCCTGCTTTTTATCAATAAAAACATAGGAGAGGATTATAATTGCCGATATGGAGGGATTGAATTGAAAACTAAGTGAAGTGGTCAAAAATTCATGCGCCGAGATCATAAGAATCAAAGACTTTTGAACATTTGTGAGTGGTAATTTATAAACAGCAAAAAGTAAAAATACAGCATTAGCAATATTCCAAAGGCTCATACCCAAAACATCGGGCAGTAGGGCAAAGGGCATTATAATGACTGAAAATAGCGGTCCGTAGTGGTTGTGGTCATAATACTCCTGCGGATATTCGGCATAGAGTGATGCCTTGTCAACTGTGTGATAATAAACGTATTGGAAGATTTTATAATTGTTAAATTTGTCGGTATAAAACTGCTTCAGCGATGCAATAAGGGCAAAAATTAGCCAGAGCGCAGCAAAGAGATTCAGGTTTTCCAATAATTTAAGTGGCCTTAAGGCTGAGATCCTATTCATAAACTTCGTTTAAGCTTCAAAACTAAGCATTTTGAACTAAATTGCCATTTATAAGCCTCTTTTTGCATTTATAACTTTTCATTGCGGTGAAAAAATCATATTTTCACCGCAAAATCTGCGGCGGAAATTATGTATATTCATGAAAGAGAAAATTGGACTGATTTCTATTGGGACAATGAGAAAATATTACGGGCATTGGCTTCCGTAAGGCATCTACAGGGTAGATTACTAGGCCATATTGAAAAACTTGGTTTTGAATTGGTAGAATCGTCAACCTTAGAATCGCTAATATTAGACGTACTAGACACGTCTAAAATTGAAGGAGAATTTTTAAACCCTGAATTAGTTAGATCATCAGTTGCTCGAAAACTAGGTATCGAGTCAGCCGATTTTGTAAAAATCCCCAGAAATATTGATGGGATTGTTGATGTTTTAATTGATGCAACCCAAAATTTTGACAAGGAATTGAACGAGGAACGTCTCTTTGGTTGGCACAATTCTCTTTTTCAGACCGGATACAGCGGATTATCAAAAATTGATGTCGCGCGTTACAGAAGTTCAGGAATGAAAGTTATTTCGGGTGCTTTGGGCAGAGAAAAAATTCATTTTATCGCCCCGATAGCTGAAAGAGTGCATGTTGAAATGTCTAAATTTCTATATTGGTTGAATAAAGAAAATAAACTTGACTTAGTTTTAAAAGCCATGATAGCTCATTTTTGGTTTGTTACAATTCACCCCTTCGATGATGGAAATGGTAGATTGGCGAGGGCTATTATGGATATGTTACTGGCAAAAAGCGATGGCAGTAAAATCAGATTCTACAGCCTCTCCAACCAAATTTTCAAAGAACAAAAGCGTTACAACGAAATAATTGAGAAAACTCAAAAGGGTGATTCTGATATAACAGCTTACCTTTTCTGGTTTATATCATGCTTTGAAAGGGCCTTATTATCGAGCGAGCAAAATCTGGAAATTATTTTAGACAAGGCAACATTCTGGGATAAGAACAAATTTATAAATCTCAATGACAGACAGCGATTTGTAATTAATTATCTCTATGATAATTATGAAAAAGAAGTTGGTTTTTTGAGAACATCCTCCTATGCAAAACTTTTGAAATGTTCAACAGATACTGCTTTACGCGATTTACAGGATTTGGTATCAAAAAATATCCTAAGCGTAGAGGATGGGGGCAAAAAGACAAATTATATTCTGAATAGTCCTAAAGGCATCAGAATTCCAAAAATAAATTCCATTGACTGAGTGTGAACTACTCAATCAATTTTCGGCCGAAAGGGAAAAAATTATATCTTTGCAAAATTACGTTTAATCTTATTGTCTAGAGTCTAAGAGTCTAGCGTCTAATAAAAT
>CANETR010000178.1 GCA_947441325.1 Saprospiraceae bacterium | reverse complement strand
GCACATTGCAAACAGCGTCGAAAGTCGGGAGAACCTTACATTTTGCACCCACTAGAGGTTGCAAGGATTTGTGCCGTAGAACTTGGCTTGGGCCATACCTCTATAACCGCAGCCTTGTTACATGATGTTGTAGAAGATACTCCCGTGACGCTCGAGATGATTGAAAAAGAATTTGGCAATCGTGTTTCGATGATTGTTGATGGCTTAACCAAGTTTTCTGATTTTGCCAGTGTTCGGGATAAAGTTATTGCCAGTCCTCAGGCAGAAAATTTTAAGAAGATACTACTCACGATTGCAAAAGATGTTAGAGTTGTTTTGATAAAGATGGCCGACAGGCTTCATAACATGAGAACATTAGGCTCCATGCCGCATCATAAACAACTAAAAATTGCTTCGGAAACATCTTATATATATGCGCCATTGGCTCATCGACTTGGTTTTTATAGTATTAAGACCGAGTTGGAAGATTTAGTTATGAAAATCATTGAGCCGGAGCAGTACAATTATGTTGTGCAAAAATTAAGGGAGACCCAGTCGGAACGAGAGGCATACATTAATGCATTCATTGCTCCTGTAAAAGAAGCGCTGAACAAGGAAAATTATAAATTCAAGATTTTTGGCCGGGCAAAATCAATCTCTTCTATCAGTAATAAGCTAAAAAACAAACAGGTCCCCTTTGAGGAAATTTATGACCTTTTTGCCATACGGATTATTTTATCGGTTCCCTACGAAAAAGAAAAGGCAGCCTGTTGGAATGCGTATTCGATTATTACGGACAACTACACTCCTGTACCTGAAAGGCTTAAGGATTGGATTTCTATGCCAAAATCGAATGGTTATGAATCCTTACATACAACTGTGATGGGGCCAAAAGGACGTTTTGTTGAAATCCAAATAAGGTCTGAGCGCATGGATGAAATGGCAGAAATGGGCTATGCAGCACACTGGAAATACAAAGGCATCAATCAACAGGACAGTATTTTAGAAAATTGGCTTACTAAAGCCAGAGAACTACTTGAGAATCCAAATCATGATGCAATCGACTTCCTGAATGATTTTAAATCAAGTCTGTTTTCGGAAGAAGTGTATGTTTTTACCCCTAAAGGTGAATTGAGATTTTTCCCAAAGGGTGCGACCGCATTAGATTTTGCATTCGATATCCACTCACAGGTTGGTTATCATTGTAAAGCAGTTAAGGTTGAACAGCGTATTGTTCCCTTAAGCTATGAACTAAAAAACGGGGACCAACTCTCTGTGATTACTTCCAATTCTCAGAAACCAAGCGAAGATTGGCTTAAAATAGTAAAAACAGGTAAGGCGCGTGGTAAAATCAGACAGGCGCTGAAAGAAGAGAAAATCCAATTGGGTTCCCTAGGCAAAGAAATTCTTGATCGCAAACTCAAATCTTTAAAGATAGATGGCGATGAGAATTTGGATTTTTTGGTAAAGTACTTTGGCATGTCTTCGAGATTAGATCTCTTTTATGGCATTTTTAAAGAACAGGTCAACCTAAATGAGATAAAGAACATCCGTTTAGAAAACGGTAAACTTCTTGCGAAGGAAGTTCCAAAAGAAATTGAGCGTGAGGAAAAATCTGAAAAGAATCATAGCCCAAATAATAATTATGATTACATCAACAGAAGGCAGTTTAAAAAACCTAAACTAATGGTTGATGGTGAGGATGCAAACACTTATGTTTATTCCCTGGCTACCTGCTGTAATCCAGTTCTTGGCGACGATGTGTTTGCATATGTTACAACAAAACATGGTATTAAAATACACAGAACAACCTGCCCAAATGCTGAATATCTTCAAGCTACCTTTGGATACAGAATTAAAAAAGCAGAATGGGTCGAGTCGGCAGGTTCTTCATTTGTAGCAGAATTGCTAATTACCGGCATGGACGACATGGGGGTTATCCTAAGGCTTTCGAATGTTATCGCAAACCAGTTGAAAGTAAATATGCGTTCATTCTCTATGACTGGTGGCGAGGGGCATTTCGAAGGTAGGATCAGTGTTGAAGTTAACAGTAAAGAACAGCTGGATCATGTCATAAGTGAATTAAAACTGTTGGAGGAGGTAAATACTGTTGCCCGGATTGTCTAATTTTGATATGTAGCAATGATAAGCCCCGACTAGATTTTCATCTATCGGGGCATTTTCTTTTATATCTTTTTTGATCTTGGCTTATCCTGCCATTTCGAGCTTTATCAATCTGAATTTCCCTTTAATCTTGGCAAAATAATATATCAGAGAAGATTCATCTTCATCACCATCTTCGTCTTTTTCAATAAAATTGAAAGTAATTTGGTAAAATTCTGTGGCATTGCTGAGGCCTTCAAAATCCTGTTTAATTTTTTCTGCATCATTTTGCTTGGCTTTGACAAACCTCTTCTTTCCATCTCCACCAAAGAAAAATTCAAAATTTTCATTAAACTCTGCCTTTGACATGATTGTAAAATCACAGAGAGACATTATTTTGTTTTTATCTCCGCTTTTTACTGCAGTTTGTATCAACTTAAAAAAGCCTGGCCATGACTTATCATCGTTTACGGGCTTATTTGTCTTTTGCGCAAAAGTTTGAAAACTAAAAAGTAACAAGATCGTACTGAACAAAATTTGATTTCTCATTGATTTAATTTTTGAGTTTCATGGAAATGTTAATCTAATATATCTACATTAAAAATTATGCCATTAATTTAAAATGCCGTCTCAAAAGTTGAGACGGCAAATAAAAAGAATTCTGACTAAACTTTCAATTCTATTTTTTGACAAACTTTTTGACGATTTGTTTTCCTTTAGACTCAATAAGGAGACAATACAAGCCTGGACTTAATGTTGAAACATTTATGGAGTTTTGAGTTTCATCCAAAAGGATTTCTTTAGAATCTATACTGATAATTTTCACCCCTTCAATTGGATAAAGACTATTTATAGTAATAATATCTGTAGCAGGATTAGGGAAAATGCTAAGCTCATTGTCGTTTTCAAAACTATTTACAGATGTGGGTGTAGGCAGAATGAGTACCGAACTTGGCAGCGGACTTACTGGCAACTCAACTGCTGAACTGTCAATCATCCTAACATTTGAGATAGAAAGATTTAAACGTAGACTTGTACTTTTCAGCACATCGTCTTTAATAGTAAACTGAATGTGGGCAATGGCTCCTGAATTTGAACGACCCGAATGGTCTGTTCTTACCAAGGCAACTTCAGTACGACTTTGAGGATAAAAATCTTTACTCATTGCAAGCATATCAAGATCTTTGGTGCCAAGCCAAGAGTTATCATATTTCATCAGTACAGAATTAGTATCTACTATGCTGTTGTCATAATTCACCGTAAAAGCAATACCATATACATTTGTAGCGGATTGCAGGGCATTTCCCAAGAGCACATCCAAACGGACAGTATCGCCAGGAGCAACGGTTGCTGTATCTAGATATAGCGGAGCAGCGCCATTTGTATTTGTTAAATTTCTGAGATAGAAAGATCCCCAATTAAGCGCAATTGCTAATGTATCATTGTCATCAATAAAACCATCACCATTAGTATCGGCATGTTTTGGATTGGGTTGCCCTGCTACATTTGTCCAATCTGTCATTGGCTCACAGTCCCAGTCAGTACTTGCATTTGGACGAGGATTATCTACAGAACCGTAATTCAAGCCGATTGGCAAAAGGTCGAAGTTATTTACCAATTGATTGGTATCACTGTCGCCAGCCCAAACACAGCTTACTATTCCTACTATAATATTCGTTTCATAAGCTTCTGTAGCGTTGCAATGACGAACTGTAATCGTGTCGAATACTTGAGCTGCTGAAGTGGGTACATATTCATAACTGCCGCCGTTTTGGTAAGTCAATGTTCCGTTTTGCGGATTCTGAACCAAATACTGCGCATTTGAGGCCGTTGGAACAGTCACTGTTAGATTTAATGTAGAATCATCCGAAACCAATAAATCCTGATTATAATAGCTCATTATAAAAGAGTCAATCACCGTAGTTTCGCTGGCTACACAACCATTTGCATCAGTTACAAGCAATTGGTAAGAACCATCAGCGATTGAACTAAGATTAGCGGTTGTAGCTTGGAAGTTATTTGGCCCTGACCACAAGAAGCTATAAGCAGGTGTGCCACCTGTAACAACTACCGAAACCGAAGCATCATTCATTGCGCAAGACATCTGTTGGCTATTGAGACTTACAGTTATTTGTGAAGGCTGCGTAATTGTTGCACAATTAACAGCGCTGCAATTATTTGCATCAACTACTGTCACACAGGAAACACCAGCAGACAGGCCATTCATACTGTTATTTGTGGTGGTTTGCCCATTGCTCCAAATAAAGAGATATGGCGAAGTGCCGCCATTTGGCAAAATTGTCATTGAAGCATTGTTACCGCCATTACAGCTTACATTGGCATTATTTGTTGTTGCTCCAAGATTACTATTGCCTACCGTTACAGTTGCTGTTGCAGTGCAGAGGATTGCATCCGTTACAGTAACTGTGTATGTTCCTGCATTTAAACCATTTATATTGTTTGTTATTACTCCTGTATTCCAGGCATAACTTAATGCTCCTGAACCACCGCTTGCTATTACAGAAGCTGATCCCGTGTTTGGATTGCAATTTTGAGGCGTTGAAGAACTTGTAATTGAAATGGCATTCGGCTGAGTGATGGTTGCGGATCTTGTTACAGAACATGCATTTGCATCTGTCGCTATTACGGTGTATGTGCCCGCTGATAGCCCGGTATTAGAAGCAGATGTATTTCCATTCGACCAACTGAAACTGTATGGATTGGCACCACCACTTATGCTTATTGTTGCTGTGCCATTTGATTGACCATTGCAGCTTGCGTTTGTGCTTGTAATAGAAGTAGTTATAGCACTAGGTTCTGTAATAGTAACTGAGCGTATTGCTGTACATCCATTCGCGTCTGTAAAAGTACAAGAATATGTATTTGTAAAAAGACCAGTATTTGTTGCCGTTGTCCGTCCATTAGACCATAAGAATGAATATGGTGCCGTTCCTCCACTTGCCATTGCAATTGCGGATCCATTCATTCCGCCATTACAACTGACATTTGTTTGGCTTATCGAAGCTGTTAGCAAGCTTGGCTGAGTTACAGTAGCACAAGTGCTGCCGCTACAGCCAAGTGCATCTACAACAGTTACACAATAGGTGCCAGCACCTAGTCCGTTAATTGTAGGCGAAATGCTTCCTATTGACCATAGGTAAGTGATGGCACCAGTTCCTCCACTGACGTTTGCAGTAAGTGTAGCATCAGATGAGCCAGCACAGCTTGTCGAGGCGTTTGTTACTGTTACAGGTAATCCTGCTCCAACGTTTAACTTATAGGTATAGATGTTCTGACCAATTTTGGGGCAAGCATTATCCCTGACAGTTACTGTAAATGTTTTTAATCCTGCGCTAGATGGAGTGAAACAAAAAGTGGATCTGACAGAATCGTTGCTGATGCGTTGTGTTGTAAAT
>CANETR010000177.1 GCA_947441325.1 Saprospiraceae bacterium | reverse complement strand
GCAAACAGATCTTTTTACTGTCTCAAAAGATGACCTCATTGAGTTGGTAGCAAAATTAATGGATTGGAGAAAGGTCAGATATATGCCAGTGGAAGATCAAAAGGGTAATATTTGTGGATTAATAACTTCCAGGTTACTCCTTAGGTTTTATAGCCAAAAAGGTATTTCCATAAAAGAGGGAAACAAACAGCAAACGGTTGAAGATATCATGATTAGTTCCCCGATTGTTATTGAGCCTGGAAAATCAATCATAGAAGCGCTTCATATCATGCGCGAAAAGAAAATTGGCTGCCTACCAGTGGTTACGGATGGAGAACTGATAGGTATCATAACGGAAATGGATTTTCTCCGAATTTCCGCAAGGCTCATTGAACGTTTAGAGCCTTAAATGATATTTTATGGTATGTAAGGATTGTTTCGATACCTTCAGAAATCTTCCTTGCATTTTCCTTAAAATCAATTCAAATCACTTAAAATTCTCTTGATTTCATATTTTTCCTCAGAAGAAATTTTATTCCAGGGTTTATTTTGCAATCCCATTTCAATGGAGTAAAAAATATTAAGATGCGGTTTGATGCCAACCTTTACCAATTCATTTTTGATTTTTTTGAAATCTGATGCCATTAGGTCTGCTCTCGAATATATTCCAATCAAATTCAATATTTTGACCATATATGGCCCGAAGTTTTTTAATTCTCTGAGGTCATTCATATAAAAAGGTTACAATGTAAAAAAAAATGCAACTATAATACGTTGATTAAGTATTCGGATAATAGGGTATTAAGGTTTAAACTTTATGTCAATCTATAGGCGGAGATTACGCTGTATCACCTCATCTAAATCTTTCCTAAATGTATTTGAAATTGGAATTTCTCTATCTCTGATAAATAGGACATTCCCTTCTATCTTTATAATGTGTGAAATATTAATAATAAATGATTTATGCACTCTTAAAAATTGTCTGGGAGGTAATTTCTCCAGTAAATCCGTTAATTTATCTAAAACCATAAGAGGCTTATCGTTCTGGGTATGGACTTTAATGTAATTGCCACTTCCTTCAATAAAAAGTATATCAACTAAATAATACTTAAAGATTTTTTTGTTTGCCTTAAAGAAAATAAAAGTGGGTTGTATAGTAAGCTTTTCGTCAGCCTTGCCATTATTAAAATCTATATTTTGGGGTAGCAGGATTTTATTTACTGTTTTCAAAAAACGTTCAAAAGCAATGGGTTTGAGTAGGTAATCAATAACGCCATATTCATAACTTTCAACAGCAAATTCTGAAAAGGCCGTTGTTAAAATTACTTTAGGCTGATTTTGTATGGTTTTAAGCATTTCTATCCCGGAAAGTGAAGGCATTTTAATGTCCAGAAATAAGATGTCAACTTTTTCCTGATGCAAAATATTCATTGCTTCAAAAGCATTACTGCATTTTGCTATTAAATGAAGTGCTTCAATTTGATTGATATATTTTTCCAATATTTGTTGAGCAACTGGCTCGTCATCCACTATTAAACATTGATATTTCATAATTCCACGTATAGAATCGCTTTAAAATTAGTTTCTGTTTTATTTATTTCTAATTGATGTTTTTGAGGGTAGATTAGTTGCAATCTTTTTCGAAGATTAATTAAGCCTGTTCCACTGTTGGTTTGTTTATCTGTTTTTCTTCCAATTGAATTTTCAACCTCAAAAAATACCTCATTTCCTTGTATGGATAAAAAAAAGTGTGCGTAATTATCCAGTGAAATATTCTGCAATCCGTGCTTGAAAGCATTTTCCACCATTGGATTGAATAACAAAGGGGCGATTAAAACATCTTTATCTATTCCGGAAAATTCAAATTTAATTTCAACATTATTTGTTAGCCGAATTTTTTCTATAGTCAAATAATCTTCAATAAATTTGATCTCATCTTGCAGGTTTACTTTTGTTTCTTTACTGCTTTTTAGTATATAACGCATTAAATCAGAAAGCCTTAGCGTAATTTCTGAAGCTTTTATGTTTTGATTTTGTATGATTAACCCATATAAGTTATTCAGTGTATTAAATAAAAAATGCGGGTTCACCTGGGACTTTAATAAAGAAAGCTCCATTTTGAGTTGTTCGTTTTCAGCCAATATTAACAACGCTTGTTTACGTTTATATTCTCTAAAAAATTTAAAAGAACTTGTGATGATAATAAAGAAAAATAGATTTATACCATGTTGAAAAAAAGTTGTTGCAAAAGTAGAATGTCCTGTGTTAAAAATTAATCTTAGAGAAAAAGCACCTAAGCCAATAAGAAGAATTAGAAATAATGAATAAATCAAATATCTTTTCCTGAAAAAATAATTTGGAAAAAGTATATAAAGATTTACATAAACAATTATGGCAGAAATTCCAAGAACGGTAAGCCATTTAAGGTACTCAAGTGCATTCGCTCCCTGGTTCTGCTGATAAAAAAGAAAAGTAAAGAATCCCCAAAATGCAAGGTGATATATTACTCTTATCCTCATTCTTTTTTGCTTAAAAACCTATAAACCAATCCAATTAGCAGTAATAAAGCAGCAATGTGTAAGCTAAATTCAGTCCAATTAATTGACCAGCTAAATTCTTCTTTACTTACATCAGATAAATCCAAAAACACAAGGGCTAATAATAAATTATTGGCATTATGTGCGCCCGATACAAATTCTATTCTTTTTTGCAGAATTACAATTATGGTAAACGCAATCCCAAATAGCCAGGAAGAAAGAAAACTTCCTATGCCATAGCCCAAGTGTAAAATAGCAAAAATTAACGCATTTAAAAGTATGAGAATTAAAATATTCCTGATACACAGGTGAAGACCTTGTAAAAAATATCCACGAATGACAATTTCCTCAAAAAAGGACTGAATACCTATGGAAATAAAGCCAATTAAAAGTAGAAATGAAAATTCTGCGAGGTTGAAATTTTGGATGAAGGCTTTAAAACTTCCAAAATCTGTAATTAAATTTCCAATAAATAGTAGGGATGCCCACGAAATGAATCCTAAAAAGTAGTATTTGAATCTGAATTTACGATCCTCGCTAATAAAAGACATTATTGGTCTATGATGGAATTTCCTTGCGGCAACCAGAAATGCGAAAAGAGCCATACCGAATACCAATAAAACAAGACTGTAAGTGCCCAAATCTTTACCAAAATCACTATCAGGAAATAATTTTTTTATGGTTGGCAGTAATTTACGGATCAATAAATTAGTTAGGACGATGGTAAATACAGTGGTCAAAATAGTCAATATATAACGCCACCATTCATTCTTCCCTAAACTGGCGGAATGAATAAAATTATTTTCCATTGCTTTCGGATGTAGTTGATGAAACATTATTTTTCTTTTCTGTCCATTGGATAGCTCCCCAAAGAATACTTTTTTGCTCATATTTTGTGCTATTAGAGGGCGGCTCTGATAATGAATTTGAATCCTTAGATTTTTCAAATTCAAATACTGCTGATTTGTCCTTTGGGAAATTTTTGGACGTTAAAAGCCCCCATGCAAATGAGTAATAAAATTTGCTTTTTGTTGAGTAATATTTTTCTGTACTCTGCGCATTAGCTGCAAGGCTAGTCGTTAAGAATGCAATAAATAAAATTACTTTTTTCATGTTGTAAAAGTTAAAATATGATTGAACACTACAAACTTCTACAAGAAATAATAGTAGTAATAATTATATTGATGAACTCCGTTGAAAATCGTGTGAAATGATAAATACCTAATCTGAAATGATTTTTCAGATATAATTTTATAAGCAACTGGATATTAAATCGAAAAATGAAACAATGAATAGTTGTTAAAATGTAGAAAATGTCCACCTGAAATAGTCAAAAGATGCAGTAATTCTAACTCGCTGATAGACAAAGAAAAATCCATCCGTTAGCTGAGGGATGGATTGCCTGGGGTAGCTCCATTAACAAACGAAAGATGAAACCATAATACGATGATAGAGCATGTAATTATGAAAAAATCAAGGGGATATACTTCTTAAAATCAAATTTTGAAGTTTTAATCCAATATCTTAATCGAATTAAAAAAATTGTTTTTTAATTCGATTGAAGCACTATCAGCTCTCTTGTAGTGCACGATATTAATACTATGAACACCTTCTATGAAGAAATAAGAGTTTATCTCTCTGTTCATACCATTAATCACTGCACTAAATGCAAGGCTTAAAACTTCTTTACTGCCAATCTTTTTGATTTCTCTTGCTAAAACCTTCGTTTCAGAGCCATACGGTGCAATAAGAGAAAGTTCCATCTGTTCCCAGAAACCAGGATTTAACTGTTGTGACTTAATCTGTTTTGTAGTTTGTCCAATGTCCAATAAGTTCTGAACGACAACATTAAAATTAGCAGTTCCATCGGCTAATTTTACCACATAAAGCGTACTTCCAATCTGTATATTTTGAACATCGGGTTTTCCAGGGAAGCTGATGGAAACTTTTTCGGTTACCTGTACTTTTGTTTCCTGTGACATACCCGTCATTGGAAACAAAACGAATAAAAAGTAAATGATAAATAACTTTCGCATAAATTAATTTAATAATATATTGTTAAATTAAGATTGGTTTTCATATTTATTGATTTTTCAAGATGGCTACTTACCATTCCAGGCATCCATTATGCCCGATTTAATATCAGCATAACTTGTGAATAGATAAACTACTAAAAAAATAATGAAAATTGTTTTAGAGTGGTTAATTACTAAGGCTTTTAAGTCATTTAGAAATTGATTCATATCTGTAATTTTAAGGGTTAAATTAAATTCATAGGGTTTGGTATTGGATGGTTTAACAAATTCAGACAAGTCGGTTTTCAATACCTCTCCAATAACTTTTAATGAGTAAAGACTTGGCTTTACCTCCTTATTCTCAATTCTTTGAATCGTTCTAAGGGTTAAACCTGTCTGTTCTGAAAGTTCTTTTTGAGAGATGTTCAAACTTGTTCTAATCTCTTTTAGTCTTGCTCCAAATTCCATATTGCAAATATGACATGAGTAAATGGATAAATTATGGACAAATAGGCGTCATTTGGACGACATGAAGCTTTGTCCAAAGCAATATTACATATAGATTGTGAAAAAAAAAGTTAAAAAAGGGAGTTTATTTGAGATTTAAAAGATGTATCTGTAATTTTCATAAAGAAAGCAAAATGCCTCGTGCTGGCGTTTCAATTCCATACGAATCAACAGCCAAGTTGGCCTTAAGTAGTATTCCTGAGTAAACAGGAATGAACACAAGAATATTAAGTGCCAGCGATATTTTGGGGAATAACATTGTATTCATTTTTAATGAGTTGAAGTTAGAAATAAAGTTCAAAATGCTTAATATTTACTTTCCTTAGAAAAAAAGCTGTAAACATAAGGCAATGGTTTATTTTGTAACTATCAGGAATTTAAAGGATTAAACTTTTTCCAGGTTTACCATTAAAACTTCAAAGTCCTTGGCATTATGCTATTTTTCATTCTACTGCTTTACGAATCTTTTTTTAATGTAAATGATATATTCGTTGGTAAAATGTGATACTGCCGTGAAGACCAAAATTAATAAAATAGTAGTGGCAAATGAG
>CANETR010000176.1 GCA_947441325.1 Saprospiraceae bacterium | reverse complement strand
TAAGTAACATCCGACATTACGTTATTGATTTTTTCTTTTTTAATCCTTGAGCCATAATCGAGCCTGGAATCAGAATCAAAAGCTTCGATTGTAACCAATGCATCTGACTTAGCCATTTCGCAAAGTCTTTTAACTTCTTCGGCCTGAAGCGGGTCGGGAAAATTTTGCGTACCTGTACCTCTCAAATCAATAGCCAGCTGCGCAAATTTGAAGCGGGGCGACACCATCAAAACATTTGACAATCCCTCCAAACAAGACTCGGCACCTCTTCTATCCTGTCCTATTCCTTCACCAGACACAAGTCCTTCGAGCACATTCCACACCCTATTTGGTTTATCGGGCTTATACCTGTTTGCAGTTGCAATAGCCTGAATATCTTTGGGTACATCAATGTCTGCAGGGCGCATCACCTGAAGCCTTACGGTAGAGGTGCAGCTGTTTAGACCTAACGCAAATGGAACAGCCAAAAGTAAAATCAATCTTTTCATAGTTTTAGTTGTTTTTATTAGGAATTATTGAATCTGTTTTATTAGAACTATTTAATGTGTTGACGGAATCTACTTTTAGACTTGAGCTATCAACAGAATTTTTTTCAGTTTTTTTCAAAGGCGATGAATTGGAAGCAGGTTTTCTTTGCAAATACTGTCTTATTCTTTCCTTTTGTAACTCTTTGATATGTACCCAACCAACTACTCCCCTTTTTGCACTCACTTTTACACTAAAATCGCTGCTGTCTTTTTTTGTGCTGTCTATCTGTGAATGATAAATTGTATCACCAACAAGCTTTACTTCATCGCCACGATACATCACGATAAGTGCCGATTCTTTATCGAAAGGTTTCTCCAGCACCAAAACTTCCCAAGATTTACAGAACATAACATCTTTAGGTACTGACCTTTCGCAAGAAATTGACAGTAAAATAAAAAATGAGATCGCTAATAGCTGAAAAATTGGAGGATGTAGTTTCATGCAGTCTTAAAAGTAATTACAAATATATCTTTTTCTGGGGTTCAATGAAGAGATTTATATAATTTCGGTATTTTAGGGATGCTTTTGTTTGAAATTTTAGCCGCTCAACTACGATACAATCCCTGATTTCTATTTAGATTTTTAGCTAAAACTAATTTTCTATTTTAGCACATAAAGTAATGCAAAAAGCTGTAATTCAGGAAATAATCTTTAAGATTTTTTGAAGATTATTAGGCTCACAGAATATGTATATTCGAAAAACATAAACCTGACAGGACTACATTTAGCAATGGTCGTACCAATTCTAATCTTTTTTCTAAAAATTTTGATTATCATCTAATAATTCCTTTTGAGGAAATTTTCAAATAATTGTTTTTCAAGATAATAATTTGCATTTTTATACTCATTGCTGTAATTTTATCCTGTGGAGTTTTAAGCAGTTTTATCAAAACTGTGTAAAGTAAGTAAGAAATCAATAAAAATATAACGAGGGAATCAATAAAACAATTTAGGATAGGTATAAAAACAAAAAAGTCCGACATAATCGGACTTTTGAGAGTTTTTGGTGGCCCCGACAGGATTCGAACCTGTGACCGTCTGCTTAGCTTACCTACTACCGTTTTCACGGCTATATAGTTAAAAAACCATATATTTGGGGTCTGGACTGTCTCTTCACCAATTTATCATAAAAGATAGGCAGGTGTTTGGCATACAGTCTCTGCATTTGAATTTACCTTTTGCAATTTCAAACTCACGATTACCATGGGTTTATCAAAAAAATGTACAAGTTGTAAAGAAATCAAATCAATTGAATTGTTTTACAAACAAAAAACACACAGGCTTGGTATAATGTCATTTTGTTCATCATGCTTTAACAAAATGTGTATTGAAAGGTGGATCAAAAGAAAAATTGATGCAATTGAATACAAAGGTTCAAAATGCTTGAGATGTGAACTACATTTTACCCAAAGTCATTATTCCGTTTTTGAATTTCACCATCGCAATCCTTTAGAAAAGGATGTTTCATGGAACAAACTTAGACTAAAATCTTGGGGCAAAATTAAAAATGAATTAGACAAATGTGATTTACTGTGTGCAAACTGTCATAGAATTGTACATTCAGAATCCGAAGGATTTCCTGAACAGCCAAAATCCCGTTAATGGTTTCCCCTTTAACGGCTCCTAGAATTTGAAGGCAGATGCTCTATCCAGCTGAGCTACGAGACCATTCGCGACAAGCGCGTATCAAAAAACTTTTTTGCGTGTGCAAAGATACATAAACCGAGTTCAATCACAAATTATTTGGCATTTTTATTTTTGTTTAGTTTTTAGACCCCAATTGTCAATAATTGATAATTTCAATAAATCCACATAAATTATTATTCATAAAATTGGCTTTGGCATTATTTTTCAACGCAAAAATGAAAGAAATTACTAATTTTACAAATCATAAAACTGCAACTACAATTATGAAATTGATTTTGTCGCTCTTTTTTACAAGTTTTTTCGTCATTTCAGCCATCAGTGCACAAAGTCCCGAGACGGATGATATGTACTACTGGAAAATTTTGAGCAAGGTAAAATACAAATCGAATCTTGATGCCGAAAGCGGCGAGGTAATCTATACCCCTGTTTTTAGCAAAAGTATTGAACAATACGAAGGCAAAACCATCTTTCTCAAGGGTTATATCATTCCGGCTGAACTCAGCCGTGGCAAAATGACCTTGTCGGCCTTTCCCTATTCCTCCTGCTTTTTTTGTGGCGGTGCCGGCCCTGAATCAGTAATTGAATTGGAGACAACTACGCCAATAATTTATCGTCTCGAAAAGCCTATTATCCTTCAGGGAAAACTTCAGCTCAATAGAACCGACCCACTCCGACTGATGTACGTTTTAAAAAATGCAACCTATTATCAAGGTAAATAATAGCATTCTCTTTAGTTAAAAAATTATACATGTCTGAAAAACAGCGCATCATTGGTGAACGTAGCGGCTCTTTGCATGGCCCACTCCTCATTGTGCTCACCTGCATTCATGGTAATGAGCCTGCAGGCTATCTAGCTATTGAAGAAGTTTTCAGAAGAATTGATGCAGAGTATCAACAAAAAGCACATTTCGATTTTAGAGGCAAAATTGTTGGTATGGTGGGCAATCTGGCTGCGGCAAAGCAAGCTGTTCGTTTTCAAAAAACTGATCTGAACAGAATCTGGTCTCCCGAAAATGTTCAAAGAATTAGAAAAACAGATAAATCGACACTAGAGGCCGAGGAGCTGGAACTTTACGAACTGATTGAACATTTCGAAGCGCTCAGTAAGAACTATAGTACTGAAAAAATTGTCATTCTCGACCTTCATACTACCACCGCGCAGGGTGGCATATTTGTTATTCCATCGAAAGATGAGAAATCGGGCGAATTGGCGCAGCACATTCATGCGCCGGTTTTACATGGATTTTTAGATGATATTTTGGGAACAGCCCTGCATCATTTCAGCAAGCAAAATTATCCAAATCTAGACCTCACCTCGCTCTGTTTCGAGTCGGGCCAGCACAATAGTCCCGATTCTATCGATCATGCTGTTTCCGCTATTATCCAATGTTTTTTAGCAATAGGAGGATTTTATCCCGAAGATATTGAAACCAAGCATGAAAAGCTGCTTGCAGGCGATGCAGCCAGCTTGCCAAAAGAAGCCCGACTAATTTACAGCCACAGAATTCAAGCCGGAGATGATTTTGCAATGCGCAGCGATAAAATTTACCGTAACTTCGACCCTGTAGAAGAGGGTGAACTCCTGGCAACAAATAGAAAGGGAAAAATATTTGCAAAATGCAAAGGGCTAATTTTGATGCCATTGTACCAAAAACAAGGCAATGATGGCTTTTTTATCATTCAGGACATGAACGAAGCTGCTCCCAAGCTCTACCCAAACATCCCCTCCTCGAGGCTGAACGCATAATTTTAAAAAAATCGCGATTCAAGTTGTGAAAGAACAAGCAAATCCCTATTTTGCTATGCGATTATTGCATTCTGCACATCTTAAAAGTATTTTTCAATGAACCGTAGAGACTTTGTCAGACTCAGCTCCATCTTAGGCGCTGGTGCCCTCTTGCCTATTCACAATGATTTATCGGCGATGTTGCTGAACAATCCGGGATTTTCAAAAGCCGATTTTGGACCCGATTTTAAATGGGGTGTAGCAGCAGCTGCCTATCAGATTGAAGGGGCCTGGGATGCCGATGGCAAAAGCCCTTCGGTTTGGGATCATTTTACGCAGCATAGGAAACACAAAATCAAAAATGGCGATAATGGCAATATTTCCTGCGATTTTTACAATCGATACGATTCTGACATTGCGCTCATCAAAGACATGAATTTTAAGGTTTTTCGATTTTCGACTGCCTGGACCCGAATTTTACCAGATGGCTACGGAAAGGTAAATCAGAAAGGGCTCGATTTTTACCACCGAGTCATCGATAGCTGTCTGAAACAGGGTATAGAGCCCTGGATAACCCTCTATCACTGGGACCTGCCGCAGGTTTTGCAGCGCAAAGGTGGTTGGGCAAATCGCGATGTGATTAGCTGGTTTAGTGAATACAGCAATGTTGTTTCCAAAACCTATGGCGACAAGGTCAAAAACTGGATGGTGCTGAACGAACCTATGGCATTTACAGCCCTGGGTTATTTAATTGGGATGCACGCTCCCGGCAAAATTGCGCCCACTCAGTTCCTGAAAGCTGCGCACCATACCACGATGGTTCAGGCCGAGGGAGGCAGAATCATTCGTAATAATGTGCCTAATGCAAATATCGGTACTACTTTTTCCTGCTCGCATGTGGAACCGCGTTCCGATAGTAACGGAGATAAAATGGCGGCTCACCGCATGAATTCGCTCTTGAACAGGTTGTATATCGAGCCACTTTTGGGCATGGGCTACCCTACCGATAATTTCCCCTTCCTGAAAAAAATTGAAAAGCATATTCAGCCCGGAGATATGGAAAATGTGACCTTCGATTTTGATTTTATAGGGCTGCAAAACTATACAAGGGTTGTTACCAAAAATGTCGCGCTGGTTCCTTTTCTGCATGCCAATCAGGTAAAGCCCAAAAAGCGTGGCATCCAGCCTGAGAATATCACCGAAATGGGCTGGGAAGTTTATCCCGAGGGCATTCACAAAATTATCAAACAGTTTGCTGCTTATAAAAAAATGCCTCCGATTATTGTCACAGAAAATGGCGCTTCCTTTGAAGACATCATCGAAAAAGACAATAGCATTCAGGACCATCGCAGGGTGGAGTTTTTTAAAAATTATCTTTCGAATGTGCTCAAAGCCAAGAAAGAAGGTGTCGATCTACGTGGGTATTTTGTCTGGACCTTTATGGACAATTTTGAATGGGCCGAAGGCTATAAACCTCGTTTTGGGCTGGTGCATGTCGATTTTAGCACGCAGGAGCGCCGCATAAAAGATTCGGGAAAATGGTTTAAGGCGTTTTTGAAGTAGGGGTAAATCATTGAGCCCTAAGCTATTCCGATAGCTATCGGAAATAGGGCTAGTTTGCTGTTGTTTTTCCTAAGGCTAAAGCCTTTTGAAAAAATCCGATGGCTTAAGCCTAGGATTTTAGTCAGCAAAGGAGGCCTG
>CANETR010000175.1 GCA_947441325.1 Saprospiraceae bacterium | reverse complement strand
TGAAGATGTTCAAAAAGCAAAACAAGATGCCGAACAAGCCAAACAAACTATAGCCAAAGAGGTGATTGCTGCAAAAGAAAAGGCCAAGGAAGAATTGGCTAATATTCAGAAAGAAATTGCTGCAAAAATTGAAGAATCCAAATTGAAAGAAGCTGAAATTCAGAAAAAATCAGCCGAGGAACTTAGCCTATCAAAGTCTCGTGCCAATGATGAAATTGCCAAAGCAAAAGAAGAGGCTACTCAAAAAGCTCAGCTCGCATTAAAAGAAGCCGAAGCAGCAAAGGTTAAGTATGCTGAAGAAATTGCACTATCGCAGGCAGAAGCTGCTAAGCGCATGAAAGAAATTCAAGATGAGGCAGCAAAGAAAATTGAAGAGACCAGAAAAAAAGCTGCCGAAATAAGCAAAATGTCGAGCAAGCAGATGAACGATGCCAAAGAAAAAGCTGCTGACGATGTCATTGCTGCACAGGAGGCTGCGTTGAAAGAAATAGCTTCAATAAAAGAACAGGAAACCAAAATACGTCAGGAATCTGCAGCCAATGTTGCAAAATCTAAACAAGATGCTGCCGCTGAACAAGCTAAAACAAAGGAAACACTTGCAGAATCCATAAGGAAAGACAAGGAAACTGCTGCCTTAGAGCGTGAAAAAACTTTGAATGAACTTGCCGGCTTTAAAGAAAACGCGGCCAAAGAAGTTGCTAAGAGCAGACAGGATGCCGCTAAGGTTATCGAAGAGGTAAAAACTAAGGCCGTAAATATTCAAAAAGAGGAGACAGAGAAACTGCTAAAAGCTAAGGAGGAGACAGCCAATCAAATTGCATTGATGAAGGAAAAAGCAGCAGAGGAACTGGCAAAATCTAAAAAAGATACTGAATTGAAAATTGCCGCGCTAAATGATTCACTCACAGTAGCAAAAGATGACATCAACAACCAAATAGCCGAAGCAAAAGAAAAAGGAGCTATCCAAATAGCTGAAGCGAAGCGAAAAGCTGCGTCAGAAGTTAAAAAAGTACAGGATGAGAATAATAAAGCTAAAGACAATATGGCTATTGAATTAGAAGCATTCAAACTAAAAATTGCTGACGACACCAAAAAAGCGGAGGAGACACTCAGAGCAAAAGATTTGGAATTAAAAGAGCTCCAAAAACAGATTGATGCTAAAAAATTGGAATTAGAGGCCTTGAAAAAGGGCAATTAGTGCCGAACTAAATACGCTGTTTAAAAATAAACGCTGTCTAATAAAATTAGATGGCGTTTACTTTTTGAAGGTATATCGCAAAGCAACATAGGCCCCAAACCCTAAAAGTTTTGTATTTGCTCTGCTTCCATTATCAGATTTGAATACATTTGTTAAGCCTATTTCATTTCTGAGTCCATAATCAATTACAATATTTCTACTAAGCCTGTGTTCTTGACCCAAACCCAGAATTATACCCGTTTCCCATGAATTAACATCAAAGTTATTGGAACTTGCGAAATGAGCCGTAGAGCTATGATTAGCACCTTTCAGATTTGAAATATAGGTTCCGGCATTTGCGATAATATTACTTGTTTTGAAGGAATATAAAACTGGTTTGTATATAAGGTTCACTCTCGTATAATTTAACTCAGTTCTATCGGTATGTTGGCGACCTGAAACCATGTAATTATAATGTTGAATCGTTTTAGTATTATAATAAAACTCAGCGTCAATAGCATGTTTCCCAAATCTTGTTCCAACTACAACTGCATAACTAAATCCCAGATTGGGCTGAAGATTAACATCGGCTGCTCTTATTCTGTTTAGTTTTGAATAGTTTTGATCGTTTAAAAATAGAGCGCTTTTTGCAATGGCTAAGAGTCCAAAACTATACTCATTAACCCGATTGTTTCTTTTAGATTTGACCTGATCTTCAAATATGGAAAGCTCTGGTTCTTCATTTGGCATTTCCAATAAATTTAATCTGATTGAAGCAATCTCAACAGGATCCTTTATCTCATATTCAATCATGTCCATCCCATTGTGAGTTGAAGAATCTAAGATATCGTATGATTGAGCTGAAATAATTGCGCCTGAAAGTCCATCATTTTGAATTGTTGAGTTAACTTCTGTACTTAAACCTGAGTAATTATCTGATGAAAAATTATCATTAGCGGTGTTTGAAGCAAAGTTTTTCCAATTCAGGGTATTTGAACCTTGTTCTTTTGACGAATTATTGTGCGCTAATTTTTTTTCATTTGAAATTATATTCTGCTGATGTTTTTGCGCTGTTTGAAGTTTTAAGGTATCAGGCATTGTTGTATCAATTCCATATTCTCCTAGACCACAACCTCTGATGAGCAGAAGTAGTATTGCGGCTGTACTAACATATGAAAGTACTTTTCTGTAAATGTACCTTTTACGAATTTTATTCAATTCGGGTTGCATAGCATTCCAAATGCTATCGAGATTGAGTTTTTGCTCGATGCCGTACCAAATAAATTCTGGCGCAATATGCTTTTGATTGGCTGCCGTTTTTAGCTTCTCATCAATAATATGATCGGCTGTACTTGCTTCGTTTTCCTGGACTGAATTCATATCATGAAAAATCTCATCCCAAAGCCCTTCAGGGGCCGGGGTTCTGTAGGCATTCAGCTTTTCGTTGAGCTGCCTCATTAATTTTTCATCATCCGATTCAGGTAACAGCATTGAATTCAGAAATAATTGTTTTTAATAAAAATCTGGCTCTATTTAGTTGTGATTTTGAAGTACCCTCTGTGATTTGTAGCATTTCAGCTATTTCCTTGTGTCCATAGCCTTCAATTGCGAAAAGCTTAAGGACCATAGCGGCTTTTTGTGGTAAGCGTTGCATCATTGCAAGTAATTCTGCGGCATTTATGCTTGGAAGAATTTCATCTACTTCAACATCTACAGTTTGAATGTATTGTTGTGCATTTTCCATTTCCCTTTTTCTCTTTCTGAAATGATCCAATGCGGTATTCACAACAACTTTTCTGATCCAGGCTTTTAGAGCACATTCAAATTTAAAACTTTCAAGTTTCTTGAATACTTTTATGAATGATTCCTGAACTATATCGCAGGCATCCTGATCATTATCGCTGTAAATAAGCGCTACACTATACATCTCATCTGCATATTGACGATACAGTATTTCCTGGTATCTTCTTTCGTGACGAATACAATGATTCACCAGTTCAGTTTCACTCAAGTTAAAATTTTCTATTGACATAAGCTATAAAAAGGACCTTTGCAAAATCCGTACACATGTTATATTTCTAAGGACGTTGAAAACAAAGAAACAGTTGGGATTAGGTAATAGGAATTTGAATAAAGCCAGCTATCATTCCAAGAATAGCGCCAACAACGATTAATTTCCACTCATCTTCTTGAAAAACCGGCCTTAAAAAGCCTACAAAATCTTCCGGTGGCAGTTCCGACATTTTATCATTAAGTGTATGTTCAATATCGAGCGCCTGTTTGGCATAATCAAAAGCTAAATGAATATGTTCTGGAATTTCTTCTACCAATCGCTTGCAGGCAATTTGTTTCACTCTGTCATAACTTTCCGATCCTGATGTAAGCCTGAGTAGTGCGCTGGTATATCCTGCACTATTGTCTATGCCTTCATTGACATGTTTTTCAATAATTTTTACTAATTTATCAGATGCAGGCCCATAGAATATCGAATCAAAAATTTTGGGCATAGTCATAATGTTTTCAGCTATGATTTTTGCATAACCCTTAGAAACCTCTTTCTGGCGTTGGATAAAAAGCCCCTGAAACCTCATTCCCAAAAATCTTTTAGGCTTTACAGGATTAAATATAAGTTTTAGGGCCAACCAATTGGTCAGATAACCTACAATAAGGCCACTCAAGGGTAGCGTCCACCATATCGGAAATGGTATCCAAATTATCGCCTGAAAAAGGCCAAAGAGGGCGCCGAAGTAAAATCCGGAATATTCAATAAATTTAAATTCCTTGTGGCCGACTTCCAAAAATATCTTATTCAGTAAATTTTTATTTTGAAGTAGCTGATCAACAGCCATTTTTTTTAAATTGAAGATTTCAGTTATATTAGATTTTACCTCTTCCATGATTTCTTCCGTAACTTTTGGGATTTCTTTTACTGCCCGCTGAAAAACCAAATCTTTCTGTTTAGCTGTCAAAAGCTTCCAAAGAGGCACCTCTTGAGAGATTGCTTCTTCGAAAATTTGACGGGTTAGCCCCAACATTCTAGGCTCCATCTCTTTTGCTACAACTTTTGGGTTAATTTTGGCAAATTGTTCTTCTATGTCTATCAGATTTTTGGTAATCATATCAACAGACCTCGATGCCATTTTACCTGCTTTTTCAGGAACAATACCCTGCCATCCAAAAATTCGGTAACCCTTCCATTTGAACCCTATATACTCTAAAGGATAAAATGTCATTTTTAGGGCAAGTACATTTGTACCCCACCCTATTATACCGGCAATGATTGGAATGAGTAAGATATGCCACTCAAAATTTTCGGCATAAAAATTTAATATGTGCTGTATATAATCTATCATAATTCTTTGGCAAAATATTAATTTCAAAGATATCTCAAAACTTAATAAAAGCTATGTTTTTTATCTCCTATTGTCAAAAATTTTAAAAAAATTATACTGCTTTAGCAGCGAAAATGTACTTTAACAAGTTTTTAATGTTGGATGATAAGTCCATCGATTATTTACAATTTTAAAGTATTTCTTTAATTTTTTATTAAATTGATAACATTTTTAATAACTTTAGCCTGAATATTTTAAACCAAAACAGCTTATTACTAACATATTAAATATTTATCACCTTGAAATTCAAATACTTACTTAGGAATTTGTTGCATAACGCAAGTACTGCATCATTGACTTTTCTGTTGCCGTTAATGTTAATTTTGGGCATTCAGTCGTCAAAGGCTTCCCACATTGTAGGTGGAGATGCCTATTATACCTGTTTGGGCAATAACCAATATCAGGTAACCTTTGCATTGTATCGCGACTGCGCCGGTATCTCTATGGATGCCAGCCTTTTTGTTAACGTAACTGCACCTGCTGGTTGCGGAAACTCCTTTAACGTCACACTACAACCTGGTGCGCGTTTTGGTGTTGAAATCACTCCAGTTTGTCCTGCTCAGTTGCCTCAAACAACTTGCGCCGGTACTGGTCGACCAATTCAAGGAACACAGGTTTATGAGTACACCGGTATCATAACGCTACCAGCTCAATGCGATATGTGGACCATCAGCTGGACTACTTGTTGTAGAAATGGTAACATCACAAACGGTGTAGCAAATAGTATGTATATCGAAACCAGGATAAACAATACCAATGGTATTTGTAACAATTCTGCCAGATTTACAGCCTTACCTACACCATATATATGTGCTGGTCAACAGTTTTCCTTCAATCATGGTGCAATTGATGTAGATGGGGATACACTTATCTACAGTATGATAAGCCCTATGGAAACCAGTAATACAACTTTCTACACATTTACTGGTGGTGCTACAGCTGCGCAGCCCTTTTTTACTACTCCTGCAGCAGGTATGGTATTTAGTAATAATACAGGACAAATGACCTTTACACCAAGTGGGCCACAAACCTCTGTTGC
>CANETR010000174.1 GCA_947441325.1 Saprospiraceae bacterium | reverse complement strand
AGTGATCCGATACGAAGGTCCCAAGGGCGGTCCAGGTATGCCAGAAATGCTGAAACCGACCTCGGCCATAATGGGCAAAGGGCTTGGAAATGATGTGGCACTGATTACCGATGGACGATTTTCGGGAGGCAGTCATGGCTTTGTAGTAGGGCATGTATCTCCCGAAGCACAAGCTGGTGGACCATTGGCATTGGTCGAAGATGGGGATGAGATTAGCATCGATGCAATTAATAATGTGCTGACCCTTCATGTCAGCGAGGAGCTATTGCAACAAAGAAAGGCCGCTTGGGTTTGCCCCAAATTAAAGGTCAGTTCGGGTGCCTTATACAAATATGCCCGTTTGGTTTCCTCTGCATCCGAGGGCTGTGTCACCGATTCAAATCTGTTTTAATTCAAATAATTATGACTGAACTTATCACTAAAATACGTGGCGCCGAGGCTGTTATCAAATGCCTGAAGGAAGAAAATACTGAGTATATATTCGGTTATCCGGGCGGAGCCATCATGCCTATTTATGATGCCTTGTACGATTATCCCGAAATTAACCATGTGCTCTCGCGCCATGAACAGGGCGCCATACATGCTGCGCAGGGATATGCCCGCGCATCTGGCAAAACAGGGGTGGTTTTTGCTACCTCGGGTCCCGGAGCCACTAATCTTATCACTGGAATTGCCGATGCCATGATCGATTCAACGCCCCTGGTCTGCATTACCGGACAGGTTGCTTCGCAGTTATTGGGTACCGATGCTTTTCAGGAAATCGACATCATCAGTATTTCAATGCCGGTGACAAAATGGAATTTTCAGGTGACTAATGCAGAGGAAATTCCCGAAGTGCTGGCCAAGGCTTTTTATATAGCTTCGAGTGGCAGACCCGGCCCGGTGCTCATTGACATTACAAAAGATGCCCAGTTTGCACTGGCTGATTTTACCTACGAAAAATGTACCAAAATCAGAAGCTATAAACCTGTACCAACTGTAAGTACCGATGCAGTAAATGAAGCTGCAGCACTTATCAATGCTGCAAAAAAGCCCTTTTTAATTTTTGGTCAGGGCATTATTCTTTCTGGTGCCGAACAGGAGTTGAAAACCCTGATTGAGAAGACAGGCATCCCTGCGGCCTGGACCATTTTGGGACTATCTGCGCTCGAAACGGCTCATCCGCTCAATGTGGGTATGCTCGGCATGCACGGCAATTATGCACCAAATGTGCTCACCAACGAATGCGACCTGCTCATTGCGGTGGGTATGCGATTCGATGACCGCGTGACAGGAAATTTGAACTCGTACGCTAAGCAGGCAAAAATCGTTCATTTCGATATCGACCCTGCCGAAATTAATAAAAATGTAAAAGCAGATGTCGCGGTATTGGGCGATGCCAAGGCAAGTCTGACTATGTTAATTGAAGCCGTTGACAAAAATAATCACGGCGAATGGCTCGCAAAATTCAGAAGTCTCGAGGCGAAGGAAATTGAAAAGGTACAGCAGAAAGATTTGTATCCCGGCGAGGGGCCAATCAGCATGGCTGAGGTCATTAGGGTAGTAAATGAACAAACAGCTGGCGAGGCCATTGTGGTTACGGATGTAGGGCAGCATCAGATGGTGACCTGCCGCTATGCCAAATTTAAAAATACCCGCAGTAAAATCACTTCGGGCGGATTGGGCACTATGGGTTTTTGTCTGCCTGCTGCATTGGGAGCCAAACTCGGCGCACCCGATAAAACAGTTGTAGCCGTTATTGGCGATGGCGGTTTTCAGATGACCATTCAGGAGTTGGGAACCTTGTTTCAAACAGGTGCCAATGTCAAAATCCTCATCCTCAACAATGAATTTCTGGGCATGGTAAGACAGTGGCAGGAACTGTTTTTCGAAAAAAGATATTCCTTCACCGAGATGTCGAATCCCAATTTTGTTCAAATCGCAAAGGGTTATGGCATTAGTGGTAAAACCGTTCGAGAAAGAGCAGATCTTGAAAGCGCCGTTACCGAAATGCTGCAACACCCTGCAAGCTATCTTTTGGAGGTAATGGTCGGAAAAGAGGACAATGTCTTTCCGATGGTGCCAACTGGTGCTTCGGTCTCGGAGGTAAAATTGGGTCCGGAATAATTAGAGAACTGAAAACAGAAAAATCATGTCAAAAAAAACATATACACTATCCGTTTTTACGGAAAATAAGGTCGGATTGCTCAATCGCATCACCGCCATGTTCACCAGACAGCATATTAATATCGACAGCATTGCCGCTTCCGAATCGGAAATTGACGGCATTCATCGCTATACAATTGTAGTGACCGAAAGCGAACATGCTGTGGAAAAACTGGTAAAACAGATTGAAAAACAAGTGGATGTGCTCAAAGCATTTTTCCATGAAGAAGAGGAAACGGTTTATCAGGAAATTGCCTTGTACAAACTGCCGGCATCAATCACTCAGGAACTTGGCTTTTTCGAAGGGCTCATTCGTAAACACAATATCAGAATTATTTCCATCGAAAAGGATTTTCTTGTATTGGAAAAAACCGGGCACCGAAAGGAAACACAGGAACTGCTGGAACTATTGCAACCCCTTGGTCTGCTCGAGTTTGTAAGATCGGGAAGGGTGGCGATAACAAAGCCTATGGCGACATTGGAATCATATTTAATTTGATGTGCGGATACTTTGTTGTGCGGATGAATTGATGTGGAAATTTGATGAACATATATTTCTAATTTCTGACTTCTGACTTCTGATTTCTACCTTCATATTTCAAAAAGTCTTCAAGTCTAGCATCTATTATTCTAATAGTCTAAAATTTCTACCTTCTGGCTTCTTACTTCATATTTCAAAAGTCTCCAAGTCTAGCATCTATTAATCTCCAAGTCTAAAATTTCTGACTTCTGACTTCTACCTTCTAATTTCAAAAAGTCTCCAAGTCTAAAAGTCTCTTAATCTAACAGTCTAAAAATAAAAAAAATGGCACAAATCAACTTTGGCGGCGTACTCGAAAATGTAGTTACCCGCGACGAATTTCCGCTTGCAAAAGCGCAGGAATTATTGAAAAACGAAACAATTGCTGTAATCGGTTATGGCGTACAAGGCCCTGGACAATCGCTGAACATGCGCGACAATGGCATTAACGTCATCATCGGGCAACGCAGAGGCGGACTTTCATGGGACAAGGCAGTCAGAGATGGCTGGGTTCCTGGAAAAAATCTGTTCGAACTGGAAGAAGCGCTCGAAAAGGCTACAATCGTTCAGTATTTACTTTCCGATGCAGGTCAAATCCAAGCCTGGCCAACTGTTAAAAAACACCTGAGCCAAGGCAAAACCCTTTATTTTTCGCATGGCTTCGGCATCACCTTTAATGAGCGAAGCGGTATCATTCCGCCTGCCGATGTGGATGTAATTCTTGTTGCACCAAAAGGTTCGGGCACTTCTTTGAGAAGACTCTTTGTCGAGGGCAAGGGCATCAATTCTTCCTATGCAGTTTATCAGGACTATACAGGGAAGGCTGCCGAAAAAGCTATGGCCCTGGGCATAGCCATCGGTTCGGGCTATTTGTTCGAAACAAATTTCAGAAATGAGGTGTATTCCGACCTTACCGGAGAACGTGGAACTCTTATGGGTGCAATTGCCGGAATCATGGAAGCTCAGTATAATCTGCTGCGCAAAAGAGGACATAGTCCATCCGAGGCATTTAACGAAACAGTGGAGGAACTCACGCAATCATTGATGCCGCTCATTGCCGAAAAGGGTATGGACTGGATGTTTGCCAATACATCGACCACTGCACAGCGTGGTGCACTCGACTGGAAAAACAAATTCAGAGATGCTGTTGCGCCTGTATTTGAGGAATTGTACGATGCTGTTATCTCGGGCAATGAGGCACAACGCTCCATCGATTCCAATTCGCAACCCGATTACCGCGTAAAACTCGAAGCTGAACTGAAAGAAATCCGTGAATCGGAGATGTGGCTTACCGGCAAAGCTGTCAGACAATTAAGACCATAAAAATGAGCTATTTCCCTGAAATTGAAAAAGTAAAAGCGGCTGCACTGAAACTGAAAGAAGTAGCCAATGTCACCCCTCTGACCTATAACATCCTGGGTTCGGAAAAGTATGCAGCGACCATTCACTTCAAAAGAGAAGACCTGCAGACTGTGCGTTCCTACAAGATCAGAGGGGCTTTTAATAAAATCAGCAGCCTGAGCGAAAGCGAAAAAAGCAGCGGCGTTATCTGTGCAAGTGCAGGCAATCACGCTCAGGGTGTTGCCTATGCCTGCCGTAAACTTGGAATTAGGGGAAAAATTTACATGCCGCTACCAACGCCAAAACAAAAAGTAAATCAGGTAGCTTTTTTCGGCAAGGAATGGGTAGATATTGTTTTGGAAGGCGACACCTTCGACGATGCCTATGCTGCCGCTGTCAAATATGGCAATGCCAACGGACTTGTATTTATACATCCCTTCGATGATGAAAAAGTGATTGAGGGTCAGGCAACCGTAGGTCTGGAAATTATAGAACATTCGAAAAATCCTGTGGATATTCTCATCCTGCCAATTGGCGGAGGTGGACTCTCAGCCGGTGTTTCAGCAGTTTTTAAACAATTGAGTCCTCATACAAAAATCATTGCCGTTGAACCCGAAGGTGCGGCATCTTACAGCTTCGCACTGCAGCAGGGAACCAATGCAGCACTCGACCATATCGACAAATTTGTAGATGGGGCAGCTGTTAAAAAAATCGGTAATCTCAATTTCGACATTTGCCGAAGTTGTATCGATAGGGTAGTTACTGTACCCGAAGGTAAGGTCTGTTCCACCATACTGGAACTTTACAATCTCGATGCAATCGTAGTTGAGCCGGCTGGAGCCTTGAGCATTGCAGCGCTGGAACAGCTTGGTCCAGAGCTGAAAGGCAAAAATGTAGTCTGTATCGTTTCGGGCAGTAATAATGATATTTCAAGAACGGAAGAAATCCGTGAGCGCTCGCTGCTATACGAAGGAATCAAACATTATTTCCTGGTGCGCTTTCCCCAAAGGGCTGGGGCATTAAAAGAATTTGTTGCTGAAGTTTTGGGGCCCGACGATGATATTGTTCATTTTGAATATTCAAAGAAAACCAGCCGTGAGAAAGGACCTGCTATCGTGGGCATTGAACTGAAAAGAAAGGAAGATTTTTTGCCCCTGCTGCAGCGGATGAAAGAAAGGCAGTTTTTTGGCGATTACCTCAATGATAATCAGGAATTGTTCAATTATCTGGTTTGATAAAATTGGACTAGTTTAAATCTCCGCTACGCTGAAAAATTTTGGATTTTCCTTTGTAAATAGAATATTCAAGTACCCGGGGATTTATTTTTTTCAATGCCAAAGAGATGATTTTTTTATTTGAATTGGCTTTTGAATCTAGTTTTTTTAGAAGAATTATCTTGCCGTTTAAGCTAAGTTCTACCAAAACGGATTCGTCTTTTGGCAGATCATTTACAAGCCAAATAGTCAAATTTTTGCTGTCTTGCACGGGAATAAGAGCAAGTGGCGCATAGAGTGTTTCAAGCTGATGATGCAGTTTTTTCCAATTGCCGAACACATCGCGGCTGCTCCAGCTTGGGCCTGGCCAGTAATCGTTGAATTGCCAGTAAAGCGTTCCCCAGCAATGTCCTTT
>CANETR010000173.1 GCA_947441325.1 Saprospiraceae bacterium | reverse complement strand
TCACTAGTTCTGAAGTCGATCCTGGAGAAAGGCATTTTTATAAACTGGATATAGAAAGCCTGAAGAAAGAAAAAATCACTTCTTTGACCGGAAATAATGAGGTTTACCTTTCACCGGATGAAAAAAAATTAGCTATCCGACATTCTTATTCCAACAAACCCTGGGAGCTTTATTTGCAGGAGAACAAGCAATTCAGTACAGCTGTGAAAATTACAGAATCACAGTCTCAGGTCTTTAAAACATACAAATGGCGCGACCCTGAACTGGTCTATTTTACGGCTGAAGACGGCACAAAAGTCAGAGCAAGGCTTTATCGCCCCGAAAAAGGACAAAAAGGTGGTCCTGCGGTAATTTTTGTGCATGGCGCCGGTTATCTTCAAAATGTTCACAAATGGTGGAGCACTTATCACAGGGAATATATGTTCCACAACCTGCTTGCGGATTTGGGCTACACGGTTTTGGATATTGATTACCGCGCAAGCTCGGGCTATGGCCGCGATTTCCGCACAGGAATCTACCGTCATATGGGCGGCAAGGACCTCAGCGATCAGGTGGACGGTGCTAAATTTTTGATATCAAAATATGGCATAAGTCCTAAAAGAATTGGCATTTATGGTGGCTCCTACGGTGGATTTATCACGCTGATGGGCATGTTCAATAAACCCGATGTTTTCAAGGCTGGTGCAGCTTTGCGTTCCGTTACAGACTGGGCACATTACAATCATCCCTACACCTCAAATATTCTAAATACGCCTGTTGAAGACCCCGATGCATATCGCCGCTCCTCTCCTATTTATTTTGCTGAAGGGCTGAAGGGAAAGCTGCTCATGCTGCACGGAGTAGTCGATGACAATGTTCAGTTTCAAGATGTAGTGAGGCTTTCTCAGCGTCTGATTGAATTAGGCAAAGAAAATTGGGAACTTTCTGTATTCCCCATGGAAGCGCACGGTTTTATAGAATCTTCCAGTTGGACCGATGAATACAGAAGAATTTTGGAACTTTTTGAAGAAACAATTGGTAATAACTCAAAATAAAAATATAAAATATGAAAATTCGAATCCTCTTTTTTGTATTGATTGCATCTGCACTTGCAATTTCATGTGGAACTGATGCTCAAAAGCCCGAAACTGGCACTGAAAAAGGAACTGCAAATACCAATTTTGCAGCCAAACCAGTAAAAATAACAGCTAACCTCAAAGGATTAGCACAAGGGCAAAAGATAATTTTCGAGAAAAAGACTCCTCAGGCCTCCGATATGCTCGACACTACAAGCAGTGGAGCAAATGGAGAATTTGAATTGGATGGAACGATTGATCATCCAGGTATTTATAGAATTATTGTAGGCAGCAGTTTTATATGGCTGGCACTTGAAGGTGACGAAACCATAAAAATCAATGGCTCATTCGAAAATAACAATCTCAAAACTGCCGAAATTGAAGGATCAGCAATGTCGCAGGAAATGATGCGCTTATTATTTGCCGACATCAAAGGAGATGAATTGGTAAAATATTTGGATAATCATAAAAACGATCAGCCTTTGGTTAATTTTTTCCTGATTGGCAGATTGGACGTAAATACTTATATCAAACAATATGAGCAGGTTAAAGACCAAATTGTCACTGCTTATCCGAACTGGCCTACTGCACAGGAATTTGCCAGAAATATCAGCGATTTTTCAGCTAAAATGAAAAACCAGCCAGCTAATGTTGGTGTAGTTTGTCCCGATATAAAAATGAAAGACCCGAATAATAAAGAAATCTCCCTATCACAGCTCAAAGGTAAAGTAGTACTACTCGATTTTTGGGCAAGCTGGTGTGGTCCCTGCCGCAAAGAAAATCCAAATGTTGTGGCAATCTATGACAAATATAATAAACAGGGATTTGAAGTTTTCAGCGTGTCCCTTGATGGTCTCGAAGACAGAACCATGATGCGTTTTCAGAATAATCCCGAAGCTTTAAAAGCACAGATGGACGGTCAGAAAAAACGTTGGGTCGATGCCATTCGTGAAGATAAACTTAAATGGCCATGGCATGTAAGCGAACTGCGCAGCTGGAGCTCAAATGTTGCCCAGCAGTTTGGTGTAAATTCCATACCCAAAACATTTCTTTTAGATAGAAATGGTGTAATTCGTTATTCAAATCTAAGAGGCGCTGAGCTTGAAGCTAAGGTGTTTGAGCTAGTGAATTCGAAGTAAGAAACCTGAAATTAGAAGGAAGAGAAATTCTTCCTTCTAATTTCTAATTTCTAAATTTCTTAGTGATTTGCGTACCAAATACAATAATCGTACAAAGCCAAATTGGCTTCGTTTTCAATTTCCGTATCCAACTCACACAATGGAACCGATGCATTGCCTTTTTCTAGCATAGCTGTTCCCATTACACCCATTACATCTGATACACTATCAATACTAAGCAGACTAAGTGCTGTGCCTTCTTTGAAAACGCCTTCAGATTCCCCTACAAAAATGACTTCCATCGGGAATTTCAGTTTTGATTTCAGGTAGATTTCCCAGGCTTTTAGTCGATCTTTTTCAGAATTAGATTTTGCCGTTTTCAATACCACTCTGATGCGCTCACCCTGTTCCCCAAGGTCAGACCAAAAGAATTCTTCTTCAAGCTCTGCCAATGCAGATTCTACATCTTTTTCCTTATCACGAGGACTAGCCTTTTCGAAATCTTTGGCATAGAGGGTAATAAGCGAATAGTCGATACCTTCTTCAATTGCGTCCAGAATCACATTGGCATCCATACTTTTTAGCGAAATACTATCCCAAGCTACAATGTAGAGCTCACCATCTTCATCTTCGCCGTCAAATTCAACAATTCTACCCTGCCAGCCACTGATGTCAATTGTGGGATAATCGGGGTCAGATATGCCCTTTTTTACGCTGATGCTTTCGCCTTTTTTAAATTTAGCCATTTTTTGAGAGATAAGAGGAAGTAAGATGAAAGAATGAAAGATGAAAGAATGAAAGAATGTCTCGTCATACTGACGAGATGAAAGATATTTTTTTAGTGCGGAGGAGACAGGTACTAGTTTAGAGGAAAGAATGAAAGAGGAAAGAGTGAAAGTTTTCTTCTCGTCCAAAACACGAGACTAATTTCTGAATTCCCATTAATACTCAATGTTCAATACTCAATGTTCAAAACTCAATAATCTACGCTCAATACTCAATACTCAATACTCAATGTTCAATGTCCAATACTCAATACTCCATGAAAAATGTTCAATGATCAAAGAAAAATGCTCATTGCTCAATGCTCAACTGCATTTGTCGCAAATCCCGCTAACTAACAATTGAAAATCCTTAGCGCTAAAACCCTTGGGTATATGCAAATCAGGAATTCCGACATTATCCAGACAGTAAGTTTTATGACATGAATCGCAGCGAAAATGCGCATGATTATCGCTGTGTTTATGGTGTTCAACATGACAGTCATCCTTACACAAAGCGTATTCAATTGTTTCTTTATCATTTGCAATCCTATGAACCAAACCACTTTCCTCAAAAGCCTTCAAAGTACGATAAAGCGTAACCCTGTCAAATTTCGAAGCCAGTTTTTTTTCGATATACTGATGCGAAAGAGCATAAGCAGTTTCCAGAAAAAGAGCTAAAATCTCCCTTCTGATTTCGGTATTACGCAATTTGTAACGCAAGAGAATTTCTACAAGATTGTCCATTTCAAAATTATTAAAACAAAGGTAGGCTTTTTTATAATTCAGCCAAGCTTTTATCAAAGACCTTTTCTTAATCGTGCCACTGGAATACCAAGCTGTTCGCGGTATTTAGCAACAGTTCTACGTGCAATATTGTATCCTTTTTTTGTGAGAATACTCATCAGTTTTTCGTCAGACATCGGTCTTTTCTTGTCCTCGCCACCTATTATTTCGGAAAGAATTTTCTTGACCTCGAGGGTTGAAACCTCCTCTCCACTATCGGTCTGAAGCGATTCGGAGAAAAATGTTTTTAGCAGTTTGGTACCGAATTCGGTTTGTACATATTTGCTGTTTGCCACCCTCGATACAGTAGAAATATCCAACCCGGTAATTTCGGCTATGTCTTTCAAAATCATTGGTTTCAACTTTTTCTCATCGCCAGTTAGGAAAAATTCTTCCTGATAAGACATAATAGTGTACATGGTTTTGAACATGGTATCCTGACGCTGTTTGATAGCATCGATGAACCAGCGGGCTGCATCAATTTTTTGTTTGACAAACATAGCTGCCTCGCGCTGTTTTTTATCCTTGCGGTTATTGCTGTAGTTCTCCAACATTTCGCGATACTGATCATTGACTCGCAATTCTGGCGCATTTTTGGTATTTAGCGTAAGCTCAAGTTCTCCATCTTTGTTCTCGATAATAAAATCGGGAACTATGTATTTTACTGACTTCGAAGAAGAGGCAAAAGCAGAACCAGGCTTAGGATTCAATTTCAAAATTTCTTCTGTTGCTGCTTTCAGGTCATCATTGAACAATGAAAGCTGACGAAGTAATTTATTGTAATGTTTCTTAGAAAACTCTTCGAAATAATCCTTTATTATGGTATATGCCAGTTTCAGAAAATGCTTTTCCTTACGGCTGTAATTTTCGGCAACATCCTGAGAATGCATTTTTCTTGTAAGCTGTATTTCAAGACATTCCTGCAAATCACGAGCAGCAACACCAGGAGGGTCGAGCTTTTGGACAACATTTTTCAACACCCTGATAACTTCCTCTTCTGACACCCTGATATTTTCAGTAAACATCAAATCGTCAACAATTGAAATTGTTTCACGGCGCAAATAGCCATCTTCATCGATATTACCAATAATCTGACGAGCAATTTTTTCTTCCGCTTCATCAAGATCCAGCATACCGAGTTGCTCCTCCAAATACTCCCCGAAAGAGCCCTCAACCGCTATAGGAATGGTTTTTTCTTCCTGATCTCCATTATAATTCCCCGCATCGAGCTTGTAAGCAGAAGTATCATCGCCGATATAATCTTCGAGATAATCATCCATATAGGCATCCTCCTTCTCATTATACTGCTCATCAAAGGTTTCAAACTCGCTAAAAACCTCTTCCATTAAATGATCATCGGCGTCGGCATTAAACTCCTCAAATTCTTCGGAATCAAAATTTTCAGTTTCGAAATCATCGTAGGAGTCATCCGAGTCATCCTTTTCCTTCTTTCCATCAGTGCCTAAAATGTAAGATTCTTCTTCAAAATCTTCATCTTCATTATCGCTCTCTTTTTCGTCCTGTTCTGATTCAGAACTAAGATTTTCATCCATTTCCAGAGCAGGATTTATTTCCAATTCTTCCTGAATGCGCTGTTCGAGCATATCGGTTGGAATTTGCAGCAGTTTCATGAGCTGAATCTGTTGTGGAGACAGCTTTTGAAGCATTTTTTGGGAGAGTTGCTGTTTTTGCATAACTGTATTATTTTGAACTTATATTAGGTTTGTGGTCCCCTAAAAGTTTTTTATTAACAATTCGATTATCCAATAATACGGAGTTTAGCTAACAAAGTTTCTCCATTTCAAGATTTTTTTAACAATTTTTAAAATTTGGTAAGATTTTTGATAAAGACTGCAAATTTCTTATTTATTTATGCAACTAAATTGGCTTTAACAATAGGTTTTTAAAGGAATTTT
>CANETR010000172.1 GCA_947441325.1 Saprospiraceae bacterium | reverse complement strand
TGGTTTAATCCTGCTAAATATAGCCGAAGATCTTGCTGAAGAAAGTGAAAAATCTGCTTTGGAACTTCGAAAAGGAATGCTTAAAGCGCTGAACCTGAGAGCTTCATTTTGGGACGACATGTATGAACGTGCCAAAAAACTCGATGCTCAATTCAAACCATAAATCATTAGAACAATGAATGATCTTTTTGTTAATTCGATTAAGGCAAAAAAACTTTCAAGTCCTGAGCTCGAGTCATTACATACAGAATTATCTCTATTTAAATCAGGCTATTCTTCGCTTGAATCATTCAATATAACTGAACTGCGTCCCTCTTTAGCTGCTATTTTCCTCCACGGTTTGCAAAATGATGAAAACCGCAGTGAAGTCAACAAATTTATACAGTGGATTTCAAAACCTGAAACACTAACAGATTGGTCAGAAAATTTTGGAATACTGGTAAACAGAGTGTATGGCGACATACAACTTGCCAGAGTTGGCGTCTTATTAGAAAAAATCAATCAGCAAAAATCACTGACAGCCGTTCAAACTGAAAGTGAATTAGTTTCAAACATAGCAGATGATAAGCTGAGCGGTCTTTACGAAAATAAAGTTGATGAACTCAACATTGATTTTGCTGTACAACTACTCCCTTTTAAGCTGGAAGTGTTAGATCCCAGAATTGTGACTGTCAAGCCTGGCAAAGCCAATGAAATGCACAGACATGCCCACGAAACTGTTTTCATTTTCCTGAAAGGAAAAGGTAAAGTAATTGTCGATAATTTCGAGAATGAAGTAGGTCCAGGTGACTTCGCCCTAATTCCACGTTGGTCCATTCATCAATCAGTAAACCTAGGGCAGGAAGACCTGGTATTTCTTGCAGTAGCCGATTTTGGTCTAACAGGCAAAAGTTTTATTGGCAATTACGACAAGACCGCCCGTTTGAAGCGATAAACATAAAGTCTAGCCTTTCTGGCCAAGCCTTAATGCATCTTTCCTGCCAATATGGCCCTTGCAATTTCCTTTACTTGTAGCGGAAAGTCCTTTTCAATAACCCAGCGTAGCACATTTGGATGATCCTTTGCTACCTGACCTTTTTGATTTCCAAAATTGAAAATAATCTGTCCCTTTTCATTACGAATAAAACGACCTGTAAGGTCCACTTTATTGTCATTTCCATTGATGAAATTGTGAATAGCCTGCATGTCATTTCTGACAGGTTTTTCTATTACTTCACCGCTAGATACATCTACCCAGTTGGTATTTTCATAATATTTTATCTGACCGGCAAGTACCTCCAGGGTTGCTTTTGTGTCTGCCATTGCATCGTGCGCATCTGTTAAATCTTTGCCGCAGTAGAATTTTAATGCAGCTCTAAGTGTGCGCGGTTCCATTTTATAAAAAATCTGAAGAGCATCGATTAACCTGCGTCCATCCAGGGTAAAAACCATACCTGTACGGGCAAATTCTTCTATGAGCAGCGGTATGTCGAATCGATTTGAATTGTAGCCTGCCAAATCAGCATCTCCGATAAAATCTAGTAGTTCAACAGCAATCAATTTAAAGGGCAGTGCGTCTTTGACCATTTCATCACTGATTCCATGCACTTTTATTGCCTCTGGATTGATCGCTTGCATTGGATTAACCAAATATTTACGCTCGGCCGGTTCAGAACCATCTTTAAAATATTTAATAAGCGCAGCCTGCACAATTCTGTCTTTATTTACATCGCCACCTGTGGTTTCCAAGTCGAAAAACACCAGGTCTTTATCGAGATTGAACATTGTTTTAAATTTTAGTCATTATATGAATCAGGACAAAGATAGCATAAATTATTTTAGCTTTTTTAGTCCAAATATTATTCTTTTGCGGAATATCCACATTGAAAGCGCCAGGATAAAAGAAAAAATTGAAAAAACATAAACCCAAAGAAAGGATGATTTTTTCTGTATCTGTATGGCTGCGTCATTGCCCCAAATTACAGGTGCTGCCCAATAGATTGGATGTGAATGCAATGCAGCTGCATTATTCAGAAAATCTAATTTAGCCATTCTCAATGCCTCAGATTTTGTCAAACCCTTATCCAAATATGCATAAAACAATTTCATTAGTTCAATAGCTGAGTGATCATGCAAAGGCCATAGCGTATTTACTATTGAAGATGCTCCTGAATAAGCAAAAGCTCTACCCAAACTCATGAGCCCGTCTCCCTCCTTTTGTATTCCCAACGCAGTCTGACAAGCACTCAAAACAATCATAGCAGTATTGTCCAAATTGAATCTTGATATTTCCTGTATGTCCAACTTTTCCTGATTTGAAAGATAAAAAAAAGCGTTTGAATTATCGGGAGCACTGGCATGCATGGCAAGATGAAGAATATCGGGATTTCCTGCCAAAATCTTTAACATTTGAGCCTTGTTGATATTTTTATTTCTAAAAAACTGCCCCCCGTAATGCTCTTCTAAATTATTTAATTCTTTATCCGCTTTCAAGGTCATAAGCTCGCTGCCTTTACTGCTGTAAAAAGGGGCAATGGCTGTTATCTTACATTTCTTATCCGAATGTCTCTGTTTATTCAACACCTGTAAACTGTAGGCATAACGAACTGAAAAACTTTTTATTAGATAGGGCATTTCCTGAAATTTGTCGAATTGTTTTTCGCCATTATTCAAAAAAAGTAATTCAAAAGGCAGGTAAAACAATAGTGCATCTGGAATTACAGTAATTTTCTTAACTCCATCAAAGAACTCTTTTTGGGGTAATATAGCCTTGGATATAAGATTTGAACTTTTATAAAATTTACGCGCAGATGCATTAAGATTGTCCTCTACAGACTGCACATTCAAGAGATCTACTAGAAATGCTGACAATTCAGGAAAAATTTGTTTTTCAATTTTTTTTAATTCAAACTTATGTTGATTGAATGCCAGCAAAAAACTAAGACTGTCACCCAAAAAGTAATGCAGGACCAACTCGTTTTTAGGAATTTGTTTTCTAAAATTGCTAAAATCCTTTGTTGCATTTTGTCCATAAAACTGAAAATGATAACTTTTTTCCAACTGTGATTTCAACTTTAAAAATTCAATTTCTGCATTTTCAAAGTCTTTGCGCAGTTTTACTGAGGCGATATTATCTTTTCCAAATTCGGCCTCGAGCCATTGTTTTTCATGATAAATTACGGCATGTTTTAAATCCTTGTATTTTTCAATTTGATTAAGCGGCACTTTTGCTTTTTTTAGCATTTCAAATTCGCTTAATGAAGTTGTCAACTGCATCGATTTTATAGATTCGAAACAGCTGATGAGTAAATTTTCGGGTGATTTTTGCTCTTGAAAGGTATTGTATATGTTTGAAATCAAAGCCTCGTAGAACTGTCGAATCTCCTTTATTGCAATTTTATAATCGGAATCTCCATTACAGTTTCTCCATATCAGAGCAATCAGACTAATTGAGCGATTAACAAATTTTTCATCCACCTTATTATCAAGAAAAAGTAAACCTGCCGTTGCCCTCATATATTTTATAGGGTCGGAAACTCGATCTGAAATCTCATTCGATGCTAAACTTTTATAAAAATATAGCTTAGCAGTTTTTTCATTATTGGTCCTTTTGTAGAAAAACGCGAAATCCAGATAAAAATCCAAGAGTTTGGGATGAATACTGCCATATAATCGCATCAATTCATTTTCTACTTTTTGCAGGTAAAGAATGGCGGCCTTAATATTTCCCTTTTTTTCTTCAATTTCGGCCAGGTGCCAAAGCGCCAAATAGTAACTCTCTTCTTTTTTGGAAGTTAATATTTTGTTCAACAGGACTTTTGCTTTGTCAAACTCATTTAGTGCAATCTGCGCCGCTGCTAAATGAGACATAGTTTCGAGCGTTTTTGGATTGTCATCTCCCAGTAAATCTTTAAAAATCTTAATACTCTTATTTAAAGGAATCAAAGATTCATTGTACTGTTCTAATTTATAATAATAAACACCAATATTGCTGTAAGACATGGCGGCACCAATATGACTATCGCCTTCTTTTAATCTAATTTCGAGTGATTTATTGGCATAATTTAATGCCTCTACAAATCTTCCTTGCAATTCTGATATACTTGCCAGGCTATTGTATATTCGAGCAAATAGCTGCTCGTCCTTTTTACTTGATTTATTCAAAAGTGATAATGCCAATAAAAGCTGAACTTTAGCACTTTCATTGTCTCCCAGCTCTGCCAAACCACCTGCTTCCAATATTAAAAGTTTAATGTATTCAACACCAAGTCCCGCTTCCTCATTTTTTCTTATCCTGATAGCCTGCTTGAGATATTCTTTATACAAAACTGGTTTTTTCTGCAAAAGCATAATTTCGGCAAGTTGTTTATATGCATCGGCAGTCTCTGATGCATTTTTCCCGAAGTACCGAAGATTATAGGCCAAGGCTTCCAATGCAATTTTTTCAGCAATGTCATAATCGCCTTTTTGTCTTCTGAAGGCAGCAACGTTAAAATAGGAATTGGATTTTTGAAGGATAAATGAACCTGTATCAGGCTGTAATTTCCTTAACTGGAATTCTTTTTCAAAAAACAGCAGTGTATTTTCATAATCTTTTTGGGCTAGAAAAGCCCTTGCCAATCTATAACTAAGATTCGCCAAACTGTCAGTTGATGCCTTATTTTGTAGCGCCTTATTGTATGTATTTTTCAAGCGCAAAAGATCGTCCTGAGCAGAAAGTTGCACAGAAAGACTTAAAAACAAACAAAATAAAAGGCAGCGCATGGGATTTAATCAGCTTACTTTTTCCAATTCTGGTGTCCAATAAGGTTCAACAATACAAAGAAATACCAGTTCTTCTTCTCCAATATTTTCAATAAACTGAATCGCATTGGCCGGAACAAGAGCAGAATCACCTTTGTTTAGCTCGGCACTTGAATCATTGATATGCAAAATTCCTCTGCCGTTTAGAATATAGTATAATTCAGTAGCCTTGAGGCTATGAGGTAGAGATGCCATTGATATGGGCAGTCTGGCCTCTGCAAGACTGTAGCCTATGTTAAGTTTATCATTTAACGGATTTACCAATTCACGCAATATGGTTAAATCGGCAGCTTCAAACTCAGGACTGTCTTGTCGTTTTTTTGTAAACATATTCATATTTTTTTTATAATTTTATAGCCTGAATAAAGATAAAAAATATTTACCTTAACTAATATATAATATTTAGCATTTTCCAGATCAACTTATAGACAAATACCAAAGCCTAGGTCAAATTATTCAAAACAGATTAAACTGAAAATCTATGAAGCAGAACAACCTAGTCGAATTTCTAAGCAATAATATTCCCTGTTGTAAAATTGATGATAAAATTGATCAAATTTTTGAGCTGCTAAGGCAAAACAATTTTGACGATACTGGTCAAATTTTCGTTCTTGATAAAGAAAGGAAATTGATGGGTTACATTCCAATTCAAATATTATTGACTGCAAAAAGCAATCAAAATTCAGCTGAGATAATGCAAGATTGTTACACATTGAACATTGAATCTAATCTTCAGGAAGCTACCAATCATGCATTAACAAATAATACTTCTTTTGTAGCAGCGGTTGACAATTCGGGAATTTTTATGGGAATCATTCCATCCCAAATGCTGATAAAGATTTTCAGAAAAGAACACATTGAGGATA
>CANETR010000171.1 GCA_947441325.1 Saprospiraceae bacterium | reverse complement strand
TACGATATCAGCAGACTGCCTGCAGGTGTTTACTTTGTAACTGTTAAAACAGACAAGGGACTTCGGACCCAAAGGTTTATCAAACAGTAATAGACATTTAAAAAGAAAAGGGTAACATTTTTTAGTGTTACCCTTTTTTCATAATTAATGTTGAGTATTTTATTGAATTTTCCGTTAAATTTGTCTTATTATTGCAGTCTTTTAAATTTTGGCAAAAAATGCCTATTTTTCAAACATTGAAATTTCTGACTATTATGTTAAAAATCAATTTCACACAAATTTTAATGGCTTTGGGTCTAGTTCTGTCAGTAATGGGACTGAATGCTCAGCCTATTCTTACAGAAAACTTTGAAGGCACTATGGGTGCCAACGGACTACCTACTGGATGGACTCAGGTAATCAGTCCCCAAGACACACAGGGATGGAGAGTAGGCAACGAAGCTGCCGCTGGCTCACAGTATTTTGCAGTTCCTGCAACTACAAAATTTCTTTACATCAATGATGATGACTGTAACTGCAACATGGCCAATGAGCGCGTTATCTTAACTGAACAGAACTTTAGTACCCTTTCAGGTGCATCGCTCAGCTTTGATTTCTATTCTGAGCAATACTATGGCTCGCTTTGGGGCGTTGAAGTAAGTACCGACAGTGGTGCAACTTGGACAAGTGTTCTTAACGAAGGTACCAACAGTGGCGGCTGGTCAAACAAAAGCGTAAATCTTGGTGCCTATGTTGGTCAGCCTAGAGTTTGGATTTCTTTCCTTTATCAGGATCTTTCTCAATGGTCCGGCGGTATTGCTGTAGATAACATTTCTATTGAGCCAACTCCTGCTTTTGACCTTGCTTTGGGTCTTCCATCTGAAGATGCCAACGGTTGGACACGCGACATCGTTCGTATTCCTGGTTTCCAATACATGCCAGTTAATCAATTGGAAGTTGCTGAACTGCTTTTTGGTGCTACTGTAACCAACCGTGGTACAAATGCAGCTCCAAATACTTATGTTCGCTTAAATGTTACACGTTTTACTGCTCCTTCAACATTTACCAATGTTTATACAGATACTATTCAGTATGGTAATGTTGCTGTTGACTCAACAGTTTGGAATGTTAAAGACATGTCAAGCATGTCATGGGCAACTGTAGGTGCTTACCGTTATGAGTACATTGTTATTTCTGACAATACTGACGAAAAACCAACAAGTGACACAATTAGAGGTTTCTTCAACCTTACACAAAATGTTTGGTCGAAAGTTGATCTTGCTACTGATGGCGGTCCTTTTGGTGACAATGCTTACCTTCCTGGTGTAACAGCTCCAAACTTTGTAGCTTTACAAGAATGGGGTACAATGTACTACATGCCTAATGGTCTTGGCGAAATCCTAGATACACTTCAGGTTCGCTTGTTCTCTGCTGCTTCAGCTACTGCAACTCAGGCTTCTTATCAGGCTCGTATTTACAAAATCGTTGACAATGGCGATGGCGTACTCGATATCCTTGTTGACAAATCGCTCCAGGCTATTGTTACAGACACTGTTACCGTTACTCCAGGTGCCGGTTATGTAAGAAACCTTACCAACTTTATTGACATCAACACTTTCAACACTTTCGAATTCAAAGACACTTCTATCTATTACATTTCAATCTACCAGAGAAACGATGTTGCTCCAGGTTTGAACAATGGTCTTACAGGTGCGCAAGGAATCAGAAACGGTCTTTTTGTTTACGGACAAACAATCAACCATGATGGTTTTGTATATGGTAATGGCTCAAACTTCCAGTTCTACAATCCTTTGATTGTACAGGATGGTGTTCCTTCTGGTACAGCTCCTGCCATTGAGGCTTTTGAATACGGATGGAATGGTGGTCCAGAGCCTTCAATGATTTTGAAATTTGCTGCGCCTGTTTCTGTTAAACCTACAATTGCTGAACTCGAAGGTGTGGAACTTTTCCCTAACCCAACAGTTAGAGACTTTACAGTAAACCTTCAGTTAGACAATGCTTCTGATGTAAAATACATTCTTACAGATTTGACTGGTCGCGTACTTGATATCAAATTTGCTAAAAATGTAACCACTGAAAGTCGCAGCTGGGATATTTCAAACTATCCTTCTGGTGTTTACTTCATGAATGTACATGCAAACGGTAAAGTTTCTAGCAAACGTATCGTTAAGAAATAATTGTAAGACTTCGTCTTAAGAAATTAGCCCCCGTTTTCAATCAGAAAACGGGGGCTTCTTATATCTATAATTCAAAAATGGCAGGCTATAATTGTTACGATTTAGTTAGGAGGTTGCTGTACCTTTTTTAAGTTCTATAACTGTTATTTCCGGTAAAATACCAACTCTGCCGGGGAAGCCCAAAAATCCAAACCCTCGATTTACATAAAGATATTTTCCTTGTTTATTATATAAACCCGCCCATTGTGGATATATCCATTTAGAGGGGCTCCATTTAATGCCGGGGATTTCGACACCCATCTGCATACCATGCGTATGACCGCTGAGGGTAAGGTGAACATGTTTATCAAATCCCAGAATTTTGTGTGTCCAATGGCTTGGATCATGCGACATTAGAATGCTAAACTCATCATTTCCGCTTCCTACAAAGGCTTTATCCAAGTCTCCTTCTTTTGGAAAACGCCCTTTTCCCCAATTCTCCACACCTGCAAGTCTTATTTGCTGTCCTTTTTTCTCTAAGAGTAGTGACTCGTTATTTAAAAGTCGAAAGCCCATATCTGCATGATTCTTGAAAAGTCTTTTCATATTCTCTGCCTCGGCTTCTTCAGACTCCCAAGGAACATAGTGCGCATAATCGTGGTTTCCAAGAACAGAAAACTTGCCCATTGGCGCATTTAGTTTCTCAAAAAGGTGCATATATGGTTCAATTTCTTCCGCTCTGTTATTCACTAAGTCTCCAGTAAATAAAATAATATCGGCATTTTGGGCCTGTACCATTTCCGCCCCTCTCTGTACAGCCGACACTGAATCGAAACTTCCGGCATGAATGTCAGAAATCTGTACAATCCTCAAACCATCGAAAGCTTCTGGTAAATCTGGAAAATTTAACTTGACATTGTGTACCCTGAATGCATATTTCCCAAAGCTTATACCATGCAAAAAAGATAAGAATGGTATAGATGTCAGTACAATCCCAAGCTGAGCAACAAAACGACGACGCGATTCCCAGTTAAATACTGGCTTATCGGTATTTACTAATCTGAGTGCATTTTCTCCACTAAATCGCAGAATTCTATATATGTCTTCAATTAGTAAAATACTGCCAAAAACAGCTTTACTCACAAGCATTGTAAAAAACAAACCGATGAATAAATTACTTATCCAGCGATAATCACCCAGATATTGCTGCATGGGCATTGCAATCATCACCCATACCAAAGGTACAATGGAGAACAACCAATAGCTCCACCGAATTGCTCTGGGCATGCCGTTTTTAAACGAGGCTTTTAATCCGTTGAAGATATAAAAATCGAAAGCAATGAGCATTCCTAAAAAAAACAAAAAAAATATCAGCCGTCCCATTTTAGTAGGTTTTTCCAATTAGGGGCTTGTTTGGAATCATGTAAGCCCTGTCTTGTCCATTATATACGATGAGCCATATGCCTTCATCTAATTCCAAAATGTTGTTTTTAAACCAGTAATCAACATCAAATGAAAATTTAAGTCCAATATAGCGTTTTGAGTTTCTAACCATTTCCTCTGCTCTTGCGAAATCAAGCAACTGTCCTTTATCCAGTTCAAAATTCCCGAGCGGTTTTGGTCTAACCTTATGATAAAGATAATAGTCGATTGCTATAAATTGTTTTAAAATTTCGTCCTGTGGATAATATTTAACGGCGAATTCAAGTAAGATGTCAAAAATATCTCTGAGTGTATATTTATGGTAATCCCTTTTCTCGCCAAAGAAGCTGCCCAATCCCAGAAGAAAATCAAAGATGCTATATTTTTGAGCGACATAGCGCAAGGTCTGCTCTGCCCTTTTTTTATTCCAATATACCTCGAGTGCATGTTCCAATTTTACAATATCGGCCAATTCTTCTTTTGAAAGATATTTACTCTCGATGAGCTGATAAGGTGGTTCCGGATCGAAAACAAAGCCGTGTTGTTCTTTGTCGCGCATGGGGGTTCCCTTCAAAAATTTCAGAAAGCCCAATTGAAGCTCAGGTGGATAAAGTTTAAAAACCTCTTCGATACTGAACTTTACATCTTCCCAATAGTCGAAAGGCAAACCAACAATCAAGTCGAGATGCATTTCAATTATATCGTCCAGTTGTTTTACAACAGCAGCAGTTTTATAGAAATTCTGTTTGCGCTGAACCTCAAGATTGGCTTTTTGATTGACCGTTTGAATACCGATTTCGAAGCGGAAAAGTCCCTTTGGCACTTTCTCGCGCACAAAGGCAACAATTTCTGGATGAACAATATCGGCTGTAATTTCGAACTGGAAAACATTTCCAGGCCGGTAATTATCCAATATAAATTGAAAAATTTCGATTGTGAAAGTCTTTTTTATATTAAAAGTCCGATCCAAAAATTTTATCACTTTCCCATGTTGCATCATGTATAAAAGTGTCTCCTTTATCGTATCCATGGGTAGATAGCGAACCTTATTATCGAGACTTGCCAGACAAAACTCGCACTTGTAAGGACAGCCGCGTGATGTTTCAATATAAAGTACTTTGTTCTTTATTTCCTCGGGATCATCAAAACTATAGGGCATTAAACCCTGAAAATTATTCAAATCAAAATTCTTAGTTTCGCTGTTGTACAAAATTTCAACATCTTCCTTTCGAACAAGCGAGGGCACCAAAAATAGATTATCGGGATAGTTTGACAAGAATTCCCGAAAAGGGATTTCCCCCTCCCCTGTTATGATAAAATCGACATGGGGTAGCGAAATTACATCTTCCCATTCGTAACTCACCTCGGGTCCACCCAACAGAATTTTGGCATTTGGGTTCAGTAATTTAATTCTCTGACAAACATCAAGTGTCTGATTAATATTCCAAATATAACAACTGAAGGCAATTACTTCAAAATCGGCACAAAAGGCAGCTACATCGTCACGGTTTTCCTTGATGGTAAATTCCTTCCATTCCAGTCCTTCAAATTCTTTGTTCAAATCATACAGTAATCTGATGGCCAGATTAGTATGAATATATTTAGCATTAAGTGTGGTAAGCAGTGTGCGCATTATCTTAACAATTCAACTTTGTTCATAATATCTCCAATTTCAAGTTTGTGTACTACATTCATTCCTTCCACAACCTGAGCAAAAATGGTATAATTTCCATCGAGATGGATGGCCGGTGTATGAGTAATAAAAAACTGTGCACTTTCTGTATCTTTTCCTGCCGAGGCCATGCCCACCCTACCCTCGCGGATGTAGCGCAGCATACTGAATTCGGAAACAACATTTACATCGAATCCCCCCCAACCGTCGCCGCGTGGACAACCAGCCTGAGCAACAAAATTAGGTACCACACGGTGGAAGTACTTGCTGTTGTAATAGCCCGCTTTTACAAGTTTTACAAACTGCATCACTGTGGCAGGCGCCTCTTTTGGATAAAGTTCCAGCACGATTCTACCTTTATTGGTCTCAATAGCCACTTTAGGTTTTTCGCCCAAAGCATTGATAAAATGCCAATCTATT
>CANETR010000170.1 GCA_947441325.1 Saprospiraceae bacterium | reverse complement strand
TCTGAAAATCTGACGTCTATTTTATTTAACAATGGATCCATTCTCCACCTTCTCCGTAGGCTGCACCAAAAAGAGCTTACCCTCAGGCGTTTCGGCAGTAAGTATCATGCCCTGAGATTCATAACCGCCCAATTTTCTGGGTTTGAGATTGGCTACAATGCAAACCTGTTTGCCAACTAAATCTTCGGGTGCATAATGTTCTGCTATGCCAGAGACGATTGTTCTAATCTCAGAACCCAGGTTAACACTCAGTTTCAGCAGGCGGTCCTTTTTGGGGATACGCTCGGCCGATTCCACAGTTCCAACTCTCAGTTCCAATTTTGCAAAATCATCGTATTCAATCGCCTCTTTGGCAGTCGATTCTGACTCGGCTTTAATTTTTTGTTCGGCGGCTGTCGTGGCGGCTTTTTCCTCCGATTCAAATTTTTTCATAAGTTCGGCGAGTGAGTTTTTCTCTTTATCGACTAATTCCAACCAGCGGTTGTCTTTTTTATTCTGAATTTTGGCAAAAAGCACCTCGGGTTCATTGATTTGGTTTCCCTGTTCAAGTATGGGTGCGCCAGCTTTTAATTTAGTTTTCAGTTGTTCAAAAATGCCGGCAGCACTATCTTTTAAGCCCAAAAGTCTTCTCATTTTAGCTGCAATAAAAGGCAGGAAAGGTTCTATACAAATGGCAGAAACCGCCGCAATTTGTAACCCAAGGGCTAATACTGCAGGTATTTCTGCCGATTCTGGATTGTCTTTTGCAGTTTTCCAGGGGGCATTACTTTGAAACATAGCATTGCCAAGTCTTGAAATTTCCAAAACAGTACTAATGGCATTTTTAAACTCAAAAGCCAATATGTCATTTTCTAATTGTTCTACCAAGGGCAATATTTGTTCCTTGCAAAAACTGTTATATGAGCTGAGCTCCTCTTCCGTAGCGCCTTTAATACTAATATTTGCATCAAATGCCGGAGCTTTTCCGTCACAATATTTTTGAATAAAAGAGAGTACCCGATTGAAAAAATTACCCAAATTATCGGCCAGTTCATTGTCGTGCAAGGCAACAAACTCATCCCATTTAAAATCGCCATCTTTATTTTCGGGCATGGTGCGGATGAGTGCATAACGCAATGCATCTTCTTTATTTGGAAATTCGGCAAAGTCGATTAAATATTGGTGTTGTTCAATCACCCAACCTTTCGATTTGGAGAATTTACGGCCTTCGAGATTTAAAAACTGATTGGCTGGAACATTTACCGGCAGGGCAAATTCTCCATGCGCTTTCAACATGGCAGGGAAAACAATACAGTGAAATACAATATTGTCTTTACCAATGAAATGAACCAATTCAACATCGTCGCCCTTCCAGTAATCTTCCCAGTTTTTATGATTATCCTCGGCCCATTTTTTTGTAGCAGAGATATAACCAATTGGCGCATCGAACCAAACATAGAGTACCTTTCCTTCGGCACCTTTCAGTGGAACTGGTATGCCCCAATCCAAATCGCGGGTGATGGCACGTGGCTGCAAACCGCCATCGAGCCATGAAAGACATTGTCCCAGCACATGTTTGCGCCAGCCCTCAGGGTTGTGATGTTGTATGCCGTTTATCTTACCTGTTTCAATCCATTCACGCAGTTCATCGCCATGCTTTTCGAGTTTAAAATACCAATGTGTGGTTGGTTTGAGTATCGGTGTCTTGCCGCTCATGGTTGAACGGGGGTTGATCAGGTCGGTTGGAGAAAGAGCCGAGCCGCATTTCTCGCATTGGTCGCCATAGGCTTCTTCATGTCCGCATTTTGGACAGCTGCCAACGATGTATCTGTCGGCCAAAAATTGTTTGTATTCCTCGTCGTAATATTGTTCCGTTTCCTTTTCATCAAATTCGCCTCCATTTTCCAAAAGTTTCAGAAAGAAATCCTGTGCGGTTTTATGATGAAGTGCTTCGCTGGTACGGTGATAGATGTCGAAGGAAATGCCCAGTTTTTCGAAGGTTTCCTTGTTTAAATGATGATATTTGTCGATGATTTCTTGCGGACTGCGGCCTTCTTTTTTTGCACGGATAGTAATTGCAGCACCGTGTTCATCGGAACCACATACAAAAACAACTTCTTTGCCCTGCAGGCGTAAAAAGCGGGCATAAATATCGGCTGGCAGATAGGCGCCAGCTAAATGACCCAAATGAAGCGGCCCATTTGCATAGGGCAGGGCAGCTGTTATGGTGTGTTTTTTCATTGTAATAAGCAAAAATGCACAAGTTTACAGGATTGTGCACATTAGATAAGAATTTAGAATTTAATGATTCTCTGTCTGTCGATTACCTTTTTATCATCCTTAAGCTGAATGAAATAGATTCCAGCAGGGTAGATATTTAAATCAAGCTGATTTTTTAAACTTTCGCTTATGATTTTTTGTCCCAGGCTATTATAAATGTCTAAGCTGTAGTTATTTTCTGCATTGCAGGCATCACAACTAAGGTTAAAAATCCCAGCACTCGGATTTGGAAAAATATTCAGACTGATTTTAGTGCTGTTTTCATAGCTTTCGGTTGGAATCAACAAAGGATTTTCTTCAAGACTCAAAAGTGGACGTATCATCACCGCGCAATTTATGTCAGTATTTTGCCAGGCATTTCCACCTACTTTTACGTATGTTACATCATCGCGGTCGATACTCCTGTCAACGCCAACTGGCACTGGTACGGTTGAGGCTTGTTGCCATCCTACGTAAAAAGTTGTGTTAGCTGCAAGAGCAATAGGAGCGGTAATCCCAGCAAAATCGGCAAGTTCTACGTAGTACATTCCTCCAAAACCACCAACATATCTCAATCGAAGGATGTCACGGGAGAAAACTTCGTTTTGTAAATTATTAACCCAAACTTTTACATTGATAAAATCATCTTCCGCATTGCGGTTGATATAGTGTGGCAAATGGAAATAAATTCCACGTAAGGTGTCATCGACCGTTGTTTCGAATTGAACCGCAAGCTGAGTGCCAATACCCTGAAGGAGGGCCCTCATTTCGGGCGTGCCGTCGTCATAAGCAAAATAATTATCGAGCGTAGTATAGCGGTAAGCCGTGTCACTGTTTACAAAAAGCGGATTTCCCTGAAAAGCAGTAGGATTATCGATGCTATAACGAGAAAGCAATTGAGTAGGACCGATTGGATTAAAAGCCCCAAAAGCGCCGCTCAAAATTGTATCATAGCTGTCTCTAATATTTGGACTTGGCAGATAATTGAATGAGGGGGTAGCCACATTCATTAGATAATTCCCTAAGTCAGACGTATCTTCAATCGTGTAAGTGCGATCCAGCGTTCCTGATTGACTTGAATGGTTAAAAGTTCTCATTCGCAGCGTATCATTCCATAGTGAACTCTTGAAATGTCGCCATGGAATGGCTGTATATTTTTTGAGTGCAGACATAGGTACACTTGTGTAGCAAATGTCAGAGTAGTAAACCGGCGCAGTTGTATCACTACGATTCTCATCCAAATAAACATGGTCGATATGCCAATGATCGTTGTTTCCACAAATTGCAGCTAGATTGCGGAATCTGAATTGAAAAGAATCGTGAAAATATTTGTTATCGTCAAGAATTACAAAATCTTGCATAAAACGTGGCGTGTCGAGCTGTGAAACAGCATTTGAAATGCCATCATAAGCTTTGATTCTTTGCCAGGTACTGGAACTGTCTAAAAATTCAATAAAGAGTGAATCTCCGCTCTCGGGCCTATCGGCAAAACCCTGCGCCTGATAAAAATAGCTCAGAATAATATTATTGGCAGCGGTTTTACCATTCAAATCAATGATTTGAGAAGTTAGGGTATCAGCAGGAAATGCACTATTGGGGTCAGCAGTTTTGTCATAAGGTCGCCCGCTAGGGTCTAATCCGTCGAGCGTGGCGGTTCCTATACTTGGCGGGGAAAAGGCCATGTTGTCGTTGATAAAAGCGTGATTGTCCTGCCACTTTGCACAATTCGGATAATATGCATTTGAATTATTAGCAAAATCATCAAAGAATGGGAGGGAAAGAATCTGCGTAGAACAATTCTGAAAGTTTTTTTGTGCTAATGTTTCCTTAAAAGAGATTAAGGCTTGGTTTTCCTCAAGAGGACTCAACAGCACCTGAGTTTTAGCAGATATTGTAAAAAATAAGAGGAAGCAGAATACTGATAAAATATTTAGGTATATTTTCATTGTATGATGATAATTCGATTCAGTATTTAAACGATAGTAAGACTAAATTTGTACGGTATATTCCATAGCATTTTCAATAATCGCAAATATAAAGATTTGTAATCAAAGTATAGACAGTAGAACTAAAGAAAACAAAAAACGGCTTCGAATTTCGAAGCCGTTTTGTAAGTTTTATGTCAATAATTATTTATCGCCCTCTTTTTTCTCTCCACCAAGTTTATTTGTTTTAGAGCTTTTATCATCTGGCTTTATCTCTCCGGGCTTTACCGCTCCAGGTTTTGCATCTGCGGGCTTGGTCTCTGCTGGTTTTTCGGTACCTAATTTATTGCTTTTTCCGTCTTTGCCTTTTTCGGTATTGTCTATAGGGCGGTTGCCGCTTCCGTTATCAATATTAACTTCTTTTGTCTCTGTATCAGTTCCGACACTATTAGTTGCAGTGATAGTAAACGTAGTCTTGCCTTCGGTTATTGGAATCGCAGATGCAGTAAATCTGCCATTGCTAAAGTTAAATGCTGTAGAGCTTACTCCATTTACAAGAAAACTAATCTGGTTTGCATTTTGTACGCCACTAAGATTGGCTGTTACATTTGCTTCGAAACCGGCTCCGGCTATTTGGTGTGCAACTCCCATATTAGATATTTGAGGAGCGCTTACACAATTATTCAAGTTTCCGGTGATTGTTTCCGAATCAGAACCACCTGCAGTAGTAGCAGAAATTACAAAAGAAATACTGTTTGAGGTAACACCTGTTAGGTCTACAGTGGCGGTGAAACTGCCGTTTGTATTGGTAAAATTGGTATTACGTCCGTTGGCAGTGAATCTGATTTGACTATTATTGTCAACATTCACCAATTGTGCAGTAATGATAGCTATACATCTGCCATTTTGCATGGAGATTTGTACATTACCATTTCTAACATCTGGCGGAGCCTGAACAGAACAGTTGGCAACATTAGCCGAACGGGTCTGAGTAGCAGTGCCACCGCCATTGTTTACAGTGATTTCATAGTTTATGGTACTTGGATTATTGGAAGTAACATTATAACTATAATTGAAAACATTATTCTGGAAAGTAAATCCACTTGTGACAACACCATTGATTTTGAAAGTAATCTGGTTGATGTTTGTAACATTACTCAATCCCGCATAAACAGTTACAGTACATCCTGTATTAGCAGGTTGAACAGCAACAGACATATCTCCAATAGAAGGAGCAGCTTGTGGCGTGTAGTTGATAACAGTAGATTTAATATCTGAACCGGCACTGTTGGTACCTGTAATGGTAAAGGTATTGGTTCCGCTGTTCAAAGGTAGATTGGCAGCTGAAAAATTAGTACCACTGAAATTGAAGTTGGTAACATACTGCCCGTTTACCATAAAAATAACCCCACTGGCATCGGCAACATTTAAGATTGTGGCACGAATAGAGCTTGTGTTTGATGGTGAATTATACGGATTTGAACCCGGAACAGTGATGGTTACAACAGGAGGCTGTACG
>CANETR010000169.1 GCA_947441325.1 Saprospiraceae bacterium | reverse complement strand
CTTTTCCAAGGAAGAAACCAATTGAGGTTCTAAGCACAACGATGATTCCCAGGTTGATCAGTTCTTTGGTATCGGGACTGATTACGGAGTGAATAATATCCGAAACGATTAAGAAGTCTAAAGAAATGATGATATAAGTCCCCAGAATATTTCTGAGGCTGAAAAGCTCCTCATAATCTTTCTTTCCTCTGAGTCTGTCTAGTTCCAATAACAGAAACATGTACACACCTTTTGCAAATCCAATAAATAGAATAATTATACCGATAATATCTGCCGCAACTTCTACCCATTCAAAAATAAACTCCATTGGAAATTCACTCTCCGAAGCTTTCTCATCACCCGTTGCAAAAGCAGATAGTGGAATGAAGATGAATAAAATAATTGGCAATAAAATCGCTGTAATTTTTTTAAATTGATTCATGGCTGTTGTTTTTTGGTTTTGCAATTCCGAAAAATAGCAATTTTGATGAAATTATCGAAACCTTAGCAATATTATTTAACGTATCAGTAATACTGTGCCTTTTTGCTCTCCGCTGCTTCCGTCGGCCTGTGTATACCTCGCAACAAATACATAAACTCCCTGTGGCAGGCTCTTTCCAGCAGCTGTGCCCTCCCATCCACGCTCCAGGTCATTCGATTCGAAAAGCATCGCACCATAGCGATCATAAATCTGAAGTAGGTAAGATTCCAATGTGGAACCAAATCCAGCCAAGGGCTTAAATTCATTGTTTTTCCCTTCAGGAGCAAAAGCATTGGGAAACCATAATACTGCTTTCTGCTCGGGACATACGGTATTGGAACGTGAAAAAGTATAGCGTGGCGGATTGCCCGGAATATTAATAACCCCTCTGGCTTCTATGTAATAACAACTATTCGCCTCGGCAGGATTATTAACATTGGTTTGATCATTATAAACTGTTTGGGTTTGAGGCAGGGTTGCTATATTCAAATCTGATGTGCTGACAATTTTATGAAGCTCGTACTGATCGGCAACTGCAAATTCAAAATAAAAATCGGTCCAATTGAGCTCATTGATAAAACCTTCTTTTGCTTTGGCTTTTAGTAAAATATTAGCTCCTTTGTTACTGATAATATTGTCTCCGCAGGCATCTGTAAAATTAATACGGTAATAGTATTGCTTATTGGCAGCATCGGCGCTGTTATCCAAAATATTGTTGTTTTGTGTGAGGTTATTGATTATTGTCTGTACATTATCCCAATTGAGGCTATCGTCAGAGCGTTGCAGAAATGCGCTGCCAAAATCACTGTCAGTATCCCAATTCCAGCCAATCACAGGTTCTTGTGTGGCAGCATCAATACTTATAGATGTCAGATGCAGGAAATCCATTTTTTTATTCACATCGATGTTCATCAGTACCCTGTTGCTGATGGCATTGTTATTATTGTTTCTTTCCCTTGCCTCTATCCAAAACTCCAAAGCATCGCCATTTTGAGCCGCGGGATACACAAAGGAACTTGTATTTACGCTATCTAAGTTTTGGGGATTTCCTCCATTTCTGATCATTCTGATGATATAAAAATCGACCCCGTCGCGCCAATTCTCGTACGCATTCCAACGCAGGGTAATATTGCCGCTGCAACTATCGATTGAACTGGTCAAAAACATAGAACTGTGTGGCCCGGTAGTTCCGTCGAGCGCATTACCCTCGCCTAAGAGGCCTGCATTGCAACTGCTTATGGCAACAATGGCATAGCGTACCAGCAGGGAACTATTGTTAGGATCCACAAAACTCAATCCGTTGACAATCTGATTATTTGCCGGATAGGGGAAAAAATTGCCCGAGGCGTAAGGGTTTTCCTTATATACCTGATATCCGATTACATTAGGACTTGGACTTGGATTCCAGCTAAGCACAGGGCTTCCGCCAATAATACTGACCGATCTCAAATCGGGTGTGATTGGTCTTTGATTGCTTACAATAGCGCTTGTAGAAACAATAACTCCTCCGCAGATGATGGCCACTCTATAATTTCGGGCTGTTTCACCGGGATTGGAATTTCTGTATCCACGAGCATTTAGATCCAATATCGTATCGATAGCAACTGGCGCAGAAACTCCATCGGGACTGGCAAAAATTATAAATCCGTCAAAATTGGCACATGGTGTTGCCGACCAGATGAGCGAATCCTGTCCTGTGCCGACTAGTATTCGGGCACAAGGATCGCTTACTGTTTGGGCATTGAGTCCCAAAACAAAAATGAAATTAAATATGATTATTGCGCGCAGTAAATACACAGAAGAATTATTAAAAATCAATATTAATAAACAAGCACCTCGCAAAGATTTTCCCTTTTAAAATACTTTTGGGCAATTTCCATTACTTCTTCGGCAGCAATAGCCTTTGTTTTTTCAACAGCATCCTCAAAAAAATCATAAGGAATATCCTCTTCTATTAATTCTCTGATAACAGAGGAAACATTGAAAACGCCATCGACTGAATTGAGAAACATACCCAAGGAGTAGTTTTTAAGCATATTCAGTTCCTCTTCAGGAACCGGTTCATGTTGTAAACGTTCTAATTCATGATATATTTCAGCAAGTGCAGCATCTTTAACATCTGTATTAACATCTGTATAGATATAGAAATAACCGCCATTTTGCATCGTCTCCATCGAAGAGTAAATGCTGTAGGTATATCCTTTATCCTCTCGCAGATTCTGCATGAGTCGTGCACCAAAATAACCGCCTAACAAACTGTTTACGAAGGAAAAAGCATGATAATCTGGATGTTTTTTATCGAACATGCGGCAGCCGATTCTAATCGATGCCTGAGCAGAATCTTTTGCGGCGGGCTGTACAAACTGAAGAGGGACATTATTTGGAAATTCCGGAACCATGATTTCGGCTGCAGTTTTTCCCGTGGGTAGTTTCAAAGTAAATTGCCTGATCAGATCAATGATACTGTCGTTTGTTTTTCCGCTGACAATTACCTTACAGCCTCCCGCATGATAGCATCTTTGATGATGTTCGAATAAATCCTCTCTATTTATGGCATCGTAAAATTCGGGGATGCTGTTATAACCATAAGGATGTTTTTCGCCAAAAAGCAGTTCGGTAAAACAACGATAAGCCAATACATCGTTTTTCTGCAATTCAAGTTTCAATGTCTGCTTATTGCGAGAGCAAAACTGTTCCAATTCTTTTGCATCATAAATCGGATGCAGCAGTATTTCGTAGAGCAGGGGCAAAAGTGTTGGCAAATGCTTTGTAAGACAGTAAAGCCTTACAGAGGTATTGTCAAAATCGTCATAGATCTTAAGTTTTGCACCATAGAAATCGAAAAAATCTGCCAATTTATCGGCATTATATCCCTCTACCCCGCTCTTCAGCTGTTGCGCTGCAATACGAGAAGCCAAGGGCTTTATCTCGTAGAAGCGACCTGCATCGAACAACCACTCAATTTTTAGAATTTCCTGATTTCCAAGCCTTAGGTCATATAGACCTGCGCCATTTTCAAGTCTGTAAAATTTAGGTTTTTGTAATGGTACGGTCGAAACCGGATTTATTTTTGGTGCTTTCATTCAAACTTAAACCCTAAAGCGGATTATCACAAATTTTTTAAATTAGTTTTATTTGTTGGTCACGGTGGTAGCGTTATTCTCTACGGGTTTAGGTTGTGGCCCTGCAGGATTATAGCTAGGGTCTATTTCCTTCCATTTAGCATTCAATTCATTTGCCCTTTGTACATACTCGTTAGACTTATCAGGGCTGAGTTTTGCCATTTCGCGATAAGCGACTTCAAGGTTGAAAACTGTTGCCACAAAATTGGGTGCTATCTTTAAAGCTTTTTCCAGCGCATAAACCGCATTTTTATGATACCCTAAAGAAAGATTAAGATTTCCCTGTTGAGCAGCCATAATGCCGCTTATGCCATAGGCAACACCCATCAAACGAAGTACTTCCACATCTTTGTCCTTAGCATAGACATTGGCATCTTCCAAATCTTTTAATGCCATAGGTACATTTCCTAATTTTTCTCCAAGAAGCTTACCTCTGGTACGATAAGATGCAGTAAGATTTACGGGTACATCGGGATGATCGGGGCGCAATCTTTTTACTTCATTGTAGGCTCTGATAGCTTCGTTGTAAAGCGCCAGGGTTTCACTATATTTTGTCTGCGCTTCAGGTTTTCCAATTTTTTTAAGACTGTCGGCCTCGGCCTCTCGGATATTACCTAAATAAATATGCGCATTGCCATAAAGCAGCCAGGCATTGTTATAGGTAGGATGTATGCTGATAGCATTGGTGGAATAATTAATTGCTTCTTTATAAAGCTCCTCTTTTTCTTTTATGTTCGTTTCTGCTTTGCCTGCTTTTTCCTGAATAACGCCAGATACGGCATTGTTAAGCTTGGCACTGTTTTTCGACACTTTTATATCCTCGGTGAACAATGTATAATCATTGTACCAATCAAAATTACGGTCGAAAGTTTTGAATGAATATAAAACAGTCACAACGCTAAATAACATAAGAGGCAATGTCTGTTTTGCCGTTGTGGGTATTCCATCTTTATCAAAAGCCAGATAAGCAAGGCCCATTCCACAAATCAAACTGAAAGCAATGGATGGCATGAACATAAAACGCTCGGCCATAAGGGTACCAATAGGGAAAAACAAATTGGATACTACTGAGAAAGTTGCCGCATAGAAAATTAGTACAAAGGCATATGGTTTTCGATTTATCAAACCCCAAACTGCCAAAACTGCCATACCCAGGTGCAGCAGTATAGACAAGAGCACCAAAGGTGTTGACATAGAAGGAATGGCATCTCTGATATAATAGACATTTCCTTTTCCTTCTCTCATGGGCGTAATATTTTGCCCTACACTGGGTTGAGATTTATGCTCTTCCACTCCAATGTGCTTGGGATAATAATCATTGGTAAGCGGGTGTGGAAGCGCCAAAAGTCTTAGATAATCGGCCCAGGTATAAAGTATCATAGCCGTTTTTTCATCGCCCTTGAATTTGATATATTCCCTCTGATTGGGTTTGGTTTCTGCCAATTTCATAAAGGGGTCATTCATCAGTTCGGGAGCTGGCTCTTGTTTTCCGGGAAATTTCAAAATAGGGTTACGCACTCCAAACCAAAAAACCAAAACAGCAACAAGAAAGGGTGCTGTTCTGATAGCGATTGTCCCAAGGCTTGTTTCCTTACGGAAAATATAGATTGCTACAGGAATTACTGCTAGGAATGGGATTGTACTTTCTTTTGAGAAAAGTCCCAAAAAGAAGGAAATAACGGCTCCCGAAATGTACAAAATCCAGTTTTTGTTGTTGAGCGACTTCATTACCCAATATGCTGAAAGCACAGAAAATAAAGTTGCCATTATTTCATCACGCCCTTTAATGTTGGCAACAGCCTCAACGTGAAGCGGATGTGCTGCAAAAAGTATAGCAGCCGTGAAGGCTATAAAAGCTGCTTTTGTATTTGGATTCTTATTGGGCTCGAACATTGACAGCAGCCAAAGATAGAGCAACCAGCATAGAACGCCGAAAAGAATTGCATTGATGGCATGGCTGATGTGCGGATTGCCCTCATAAACATAGTCACCATCTTTATCTGGAATGGGCTTACCTTTTTCAATTTCAATATTAACTGTTACAACTTTTACTTTTTTCTTGTCACTAAGCTCTTCTTCTCTTACTTCGCCTACTGTATGCTTTGG
>CANETR010000168.1 GCA_947441325.1 Saprospiraceae bacterium | reverse complement strand
TATATTTTTCTGTTCAGAAATTCCCAAGCTGGCTCATTAAGTTTAATATCTCTCTTATCAGAAGCGTATTTGGCAATTTCTGTCAATTCCTCAGGAGTATAATCTGGAAAATTAATAATGCTTTGGATGCGGGATTTCATACCCGGGTTTTTGTTTATAAAAGAATTCATCTCTTTTGGATAACCTGCAAAAACGATTGCGATATCACCCTTTCCGTCAGACATTTCTTTGATAAAGACTTCGATGGCTTCTTTTCCAAAATCTTTACCATCATCGCCACGGTCAGATAAGGCATAGGCCTCATCGACAAATAAAATACCACCACGGGCCTTTTCTATTGCTTTTTGTACTTTCGGTGCTGTTTGTCCGATGTATTCGCCAATTAAATCAACCCTTCCCACCTCGTGTACATGTCCTTTTGAAAGCAAACCAAGCGAATGATAAATCTGTCCCAATAGCTTTGCCACAGTGGTTTTTCCTGTACCGGGATTGCCCATAAATACGGTATGCAGATTAAAGTCTGAATTTTCCTTAAAACCCTTTTCTTTTCTGAATTGGATAAACTTGAGGTAGGTCGCCAACTCGTCGATTTGTTCTTTAACAGTACTAAGTCCTATCAATGCTTTAAGTTCAGCTGTTGCCTCGTCAAAACTCATACTCCCCTGTTCTGCCCCGTTTTCTATGACTGCCCCTACATTTGTATTTCTGCTTTTTATGCCAAATGTCATATCGCCTACAAGTACCTCATTTTCGGGTCCAACCGTAAAAGGAACAACTCCTATGAGTTGATCCATAAAAATGATTTCCAGTGTATATTTATCTTCGAACCAATACCCTCCGGCATTGGAACCAAAACCTGTATCGAAGGTTAGGCTTTTTCTCTTATCTGTTAGTTCATAAAAATATTCCATATACGCCTTATGTTGCCCGGCGTCGTTGTAAAAGTTAAATTGAAATTCAAGGGGCAAACTATCGGCCTCTTTCAAAATGTCAATGACCATTTCGATATTGATATAACGGGTTTTGGTCTGTGAAAAGGTTTTGAGGTAAACCCTATTTGCCAAAGCCATACCATTATTATCGCTTTCAAAAAGTTTTACCTGTTTTATAGCTACATATGGATTAGAAGTCTCAGATACTAGCCCACCATTCGTAATATAAAAATTGGTTGAACCCACCAATGTATCGCCAATATAAGCCTCCCAAAGATATTTACCAGCTTTCCACCATCCTGGGTTTGGAGTGCCCCATCCCTCACGGACATGAAACATGTTTTCCTCTTTTTTTACGGTAAATTTCTTCTTTAATTCACAAACAATAGCGTCGCTGTTCAAATTTTTACAAATGAGTCTTGCATCTATTTCCCAGTCTTTTTCGTCAAAAAGTTTATTAAAGATAGTAAGGTCACTATATATGTAACGACATTCCTGCTCATCGAATACCTTGCGATATTTTTTTTCATTTTCGTAAAGGTTCTCCACAGATCCAAACACTTTAAGGTGTTTAAATTTATAATTTCCGTTTAAACTTTCCATTTATTTAAGTTACTAAAATTTTTTGAAATGGGGTTTTATGAATCTGCTTACAAATAAACTGTAAGCCTAAAAAATATATAAACGATTTGGATCTGGCTTACTAAAGTACAAAATTACAAACTTTTGGGCAATGAATTAAGATTTTTTTGAGCTGCCTTATTTTTTAATTCTAATTACATGATAATGATGTGTTTTTTATATCTTTGCGCCTGAATTTTTCCAATGCTTAAACTTTTAAGCTGGAAAATAAGTACATCCCTATCCGCTTTCTGCACAGATAAAAAGATCCTTATAAATAAACATGAAATTGCACACCGCACTGACAGTAGCAGAAATTGCTGAAATTATAGGTGCCCAAATTATAGGTGATCCTCAGGTACGCATCTCACATCTAAACGAAATTCATAAAGTTTGCAGAGGCAGTGTTATTTTTGTCGACAATGAAAAATATTTCAGTCAGGCCATATATTCATCCGCTTCAGCCATTATTTTGAACAAAGCTGTTGAATGTCCCCCAAATAAAGCCCTGCTAATAGTTGATAATCCATTCGAAGCTTATAATAATTTGGCATTGAGATATATGCCCTTTATACCCATGCGGGCTAGTATCAGCGAAACAGCAGTTATCGGGGAAGGTACAATAATTGAACCTGGAGCTGTTATCGGGAATCATGTTACTATTGGAAAAAATTGTCTTATAAGGGCCAATACCGTCATTTGCGACCATACTCAAATTGGTAACAATGTTGAAATTTTTCCTAACTCTGTTATTGGAAGCAACGCCTTTTATTATCACCAAAAACCGGACAAATCCTATGAACCATGGCATTCTATTGGCAGGGTTGTTATCGAGGATAATGTCAGAATTGGCGCCTGCAGTTCTGTTGACAGGGGCGTATCGGGTGATACCATCATTGGAGAGGGTAGCAAAATAGACGATCAGGTGCATATAGGACATGGCGTGGTCGTTGGCAAACATTGTATTATAGCAGCACAAACCGGTATTGCCGGAAAAACCATAATTCAGGATTATGTAACCATTTACGGACAGGTAGGTATTTCTAAAGGCCTTGTTATTGGTGAAGGTGCTGTAATACTGGCGCAGACTGGCGTTTCTAAATCTATTCCAGGTGGTGGAAAACGTTATATGGGCTCACCCGCTGCCGATGCGATGCAAACCTTCAAAGAAATGGCTGCATTGCGCCGCTTACCCGAGTTGATCAAAAAAATTGATAGAATTTCCAATCTTTTGGGTGATTCTGACGAAGACAAGGAAGACAAGGAATAAAAATTTAGCATTCGCTCAATCCTATCGGGATTTGAACAGCAAGACCACCCTCGGCCGTTTCTTTGTATTTATGATTCATATCCTTGGCTGTTTCCCACATGGCTAAGATTACCTCATCAAGGTCAACTTTTACATTTGCAGGCTCGGTTTCCATAGCAAGATAAGCCGCATTGATAGCTTTTATAGCGCCCATTGAATTGCGCTCGATGCAGGGTATCTGCACCAAGCCGCCTACCGGGTCGCAGGTCATGCCCAAATGATGTTCCATAGCTATTTCTGCAGCAACCAAGGCCTGCCTGAAAGTGCCACCCAAACACTCTGTAAGTGCCGCCGCAGCCATGGCCGATGATACGCCAATTTCAGCCTGACAACCGCCCATAGCTGCCGATATTGTTGCATTTATTTTGAAAAGGATGCCAACTTGCCCGGCACAGAGCAAAAATCTGGAGATATTTTCCTCTTTGTAGTTTTCGGTAAAACAAACATAATACATCAAAACCGCTGGTATCACGCCTGCTGCTCCGTTTGTGGGGGCAGTGACTACTCTGCCAAAAGCAGCATTTTGCTCATTCACAGCCAGGGCAAAAGCACTTACCCACTTAAAAATATCCTGATGCGGATGCACCTTGTTTTTGATGGCTTTAACCCAAGAATCAGCGTCGCTGTAATCCGCTTCTTCCATTAGTTTGTGCACAATTTTTTTAGAACGGCGGTGCACCTCTAAACCACCGGGTAGAATTCCCTCAGAGTGACAACCTATGAAAATACACTCTTTCATCACCTCCCAAATAGCTCGTGCACGGTCGAAGGTAGCCTCGGGCGTTCTCCACTGTTTTTCACGATTGATGACAAAGTCACTGATAGAGGCATAATCCATCGATTCGCAATATTTGATGATGTCCTTTGCTTTACTCACCGAATATTGAGTAATCACGGCCGCCATATTGTCTTCCTGATTGATGGATGGGCTCGAAATAGCTGATTCCCATTCAATAAATCCTCCACCTACCGAATAATAGGTCTCGCTTTCATGGCCTTTGTCGAAATAGGCTTTAACAATCAATCCATTGGGATGATAAGGCAGATTTTCGGGCTTAAAGAGGATATTATCCTCATACACAAAGGGTACTTTGTGCATACCATATAAATTTATTGTTTTGCTCGATTTTATCTGTTGAATTTTGGCTCCTATCAGCTCTGTATCGGTTATATGGGGTAATTCCCCTAATAAGCCCATCATCACAGCAATATCGGTGCCGTGACCTATCCCCGTTTTGCAGAGAGAACCATAGAGTTCAATATCAATTTTCTTAACTTTCGAAATACGGCCTTTGCCAATTCTGTTGCCCAAAAAGTGAAGCATGGCATTCCAGGGGCCGAGGGTGTGCGAACTAGATGGGCCCACACCAACCTTAAACATATCAAAAACACTGAGCGAATCGTTATTCATTTTTTTATTCTTTTATGAATCGATTTGCAAGTTACAAAAGTTTTAAACTAAAAACTATAAGTTTTATAAAAGTTTTAACATTGTCAAGCGCAATTATTCGCATTATATAAAACCAAAAAGGAAGAGTTTTTGTTATCTTTGCATTTAGATTAAATCTAAAAAAGGAAAAATCTTCAAGCAAATAAGCTGTTATAAATCTTATTTTAAATTCAATATCAAAACAATATAATTTTCCGACATGGAAACGAAAGAACAAGCTAAAAGACCGCCGGTAATGCTTTACACCGAGCAAACCCCCAATCCGGAGACATTAAAATTCGTCACCAATCAAATGCTTTATCCAAAAAACACTGCAGATTTTAAAGAGGGAGAGCAAGAATTGGCAAAAGAATGGTCGCCCCTGGCTGCAGCCCTTTTCGAAATGCCCTATGTAAAAGCGGTGTATATCTGCAACAATTTTGTGACAATCACCAAGGAGTTTAATTTCGACTGGACAGACATCATGCTCGATCTTAAAAACTTCTTAAAAAACTACCTCAATGAAGGTGGCGAAGTGGTAAAAGAGGGATTCGAGGCGCTAAAATCTCAGCTCACTGAAGAAGAAACTGTTCATTACACTGGCGAGAATGCCGAAATAGTGCAAAAAATAAAGTCGATGATCGAAACTTATGTGAAACCGGCTGTGGAAATGGACGGCGGTAACATTGAGTTTAAATCATTTGATAATGGTGTGGTAACACTTGTCATGCAGGGTTCTTGCAGCGGATGTCCATCCTCAACCGTTACGCTGAAAAGCGGTATTGAAGGCATGATGAAACGTATGATACCTGAAGTAACAGAGGTTGTTGCCTACGCAGGTTAATATTCCCAAGGGGAAAATAAATATGGAACATTTTTACAGCAATGGTTGTTTTTGTGTAGCGATAACTGCATAATAACAACTTTTTTTTGCTCCTTTTTATTATTTTTGCTTTAGTTTCAAGATTTAAAATCTCTTATCTAATCCTTACTCTTAATGAATGAACTTTATGAAAAAGTCATTCAACAAATAATACTCTAATTTACATCTCGTTTAAAGAATGAGACAAATTTTCAAAATATAACAATGCCTTTTGTTCCCGAAGTTATAAAGAACCTTATCATCATCAATGTGCTCATGTTCCTGGCAAAGTTGATTTTCGACCCTGTCATAACTGAGTACCTTGCCATGTATCCGATTAGTTCTGAATCATTCAGGCCTTATCAGATTGTTTCGCATATGTTTATGCACGGTGATGGGTTCCACATATTTTTTAATATGTATGCGCTCTTTATGTTTGGTCGCGATAGCGAATTGGCTATGGGAGCCAAAAAGTTCTTACTTTTTTACTTTATAACAGGTTTGGGGGCTGTAGTGCTACATCAAATTGCCGGTTATGT
>CANETR010000167.1 GCA_947441325.1 Saprospiraceae bacterium | reverse complement strand
TGGGCGATAAAGCATTTGAACAGGCAGCGGGATTTCTACGCATCCGTCAGGCCAAAAACCCATTGGACAACAGTGCCGTTCACCCCGAGGCTTATCCTGTTGTGGAACAAATGGCCAAAGACCTCAACTGCAAAGTGGAAGACCTTATTAAATCTGCTGAGCTGCGTAAGCAAATCGAGTTGCGAAAATATGTCAATGATAAATTTGGTCTGCCGACCCTTCACGATATTGTAAAAGAACTTGAAAAGCCCGGCCGCGACCCACGCGAAACCAAGCGTGCCTTCGAGTTTGCAAACATACAAAGTATCGACGACCTGCGCGAAGGCATGTCATTGCCCGGCATTGTTACCAATATTGCTGCCTTCGGCGCCTTTGTCGATTTGGGTATCAAACAAAATGGCCTGATTCATAAATCGAAAATGAGCCATAAATTTATTCAGGATCCGAACGAAGTGCTAAAATTAGGTCAGGAACTGGAAGTGACAGTTGTGAGTATTGATAAGGACAGGGATAGGATTCAGTTGTCGCTGATTGATTGAGGTATCAAGTATCAAGTATCAAGTATCAGGACAAACAGCACTGCGAGAATATTGGATTTAGTATTTGAATATTTTTTAATTTATACTTTAAACTTTCGGCTTCATAGCTAATTTTAAAATCATAAACTAAACATTCAGTAAAATTGAGAGATATTTCTTTTTACCTTACAACTTCAGTATTTTTTTCTACAATTTACATCAAGTTGCAAAAAAGAGTGGATTAATAAAATCAACTGCCCTATCTTTGTAGTAATGATAAAATATTGAACAACATTCAAATTGATTTAACCTCAAAACTAAATTTTTATGGCAATGGAACTCGAAGGTACAATCTTCAAAAAATTTGATACTCAAAAGGTAAAAGACAGCTTTCAAAAAAGAGAATTTGTGATAGAAGTGAGCGACGGAGCCTATCCGCAACGCATCAAAATGGAACTTACACAGGATAAATGCCAACTGCTCGACAGTTACAATGAAGGTGACAAAATAAAAGTTGCTTTCAATATTAGAGGCAGTGAGTGGCAGGGCAAATATTTTGTTAACCTTCAGGCTTGGAAAATTGAAGGCGCACAAGGCGGAAGCAGCTCCTCAAATGGTGGTGGTAGCTATACTCCTCCCCTTCCAACAGACCCAACTGACGGATCGGACGACGGTCTTCCTTTCTAAAATTTGGAACAACTCTTGCTCTAATGGATTAAACAGTAATTATGAGCAAAATTTTTATATTTTTATTTTTAATGCTCGGTGCTGCATCACTGTCGGCTCAGGATTTTGAGCTAAAAGCCGGTAATGCTGCCCCTGAATTATTGCTTTTCAAGGAAAACGGGCAGAAAATAAGTACAGACAGCATCGATGCAGATTATTTTCTGCTCATTTTCTGGCATTACAAATGCAGCCACTGCCAAAAGGCACTCAGCAAAATTGATAAATTTCTGGCCGATGAAAAGCCAAAGGGACTTAAGATTATCAGCATTTATCCTTTTGCTGAAGAAACGGAGAAATTTTGGTCCTATGTAAAGGACCCACTGAATTTGTTAACAGATTTCGTCTTTATGCATTTTACCGATCCCAAAGCAACTACGCGTCGCTCTTTTTCGCAAAAGGCCGGACAGCCTCCCCTGCTTATCCTGCTCGACAAAAAAGGAAAAATAGTACAGATGCACCTAAAAGCTGGAGAATTGAAAGATGTATGGAAGGGCTTGGAGGGAAAGAAATAAATGACTTTGCGTGTAAAAAGCCTGGACTACGTTGAAAAAGACAAATCACATTCCATAAATGAATAAAGCCCGACGAAACTCATCGGGCTTTATTTTTATATTTACCTAAGCGTCAACTCTGGCATATTTCGCATTGTCTTCTATGAATTTTCTACGTGGTGGAACCTCATCGCCCATCAACATAGAGAAGATTTCATCTGCAAGTTCAGCATCCTGAATGGTTACCTGACGGAGCGTTCTTGTTTCGGGGTTCATAGTAGTTTCCCAAAGCTGCTCAGCGTTCATTTCACCAAGACCTTTGTATCGTTGAACCGAAAGACCGCCCGACTCGCCGCCGAAATCGGCAATGATTGCCAAACGCTGCTCATCTGTCCAGCAATATGCCATACGCTTACCTTTCTTAACCTGATAAAGTGGTGGCGCAGCAATGTAGATATAGCCATTTTCGGCCAGTGGTCGCATGAATCGGAAGAAGAAAGTCAGAATTAGGGTTGTAATGTGAGAACCGTCAATGTCGGCGTCGCACATGATGACTACCTTGTGATAACGAAGATTGTCAATATTCAGTGTTCTTTCCCCTTCTCTTTCCTCGATACGAACACCAAGTGCTGTGAACATATTTTTAATCTCCTCGTTTTCATAAATCTTGTGTTCCATAGCCTTTTCCACATTCAGGATTTTACCTCTGAGTGGCAAAATTGCTTGAAACTCGCGATTACGACCCTGTTTGGCTGTACCACCTGCCGAGTCTCCCTCAACAAGGAAAATCTCTGAAGCAGAAGCATCTTTCGAAGAGCAATCAGCAAGTTTACCAGGAAGACCTACACCAGAGAGAACAGTCTTGCGCTGAACCATCTCGCGAGCCTTTTGGGCTGCTGAGCGAGCACGGGCAGCAAGTACCACTTTCTCCACCATCATTTTGGCCATGTTCGGATTTTCCTCCAAATATGCTTCGATTACCTTTCTTACACAGTTCGAAACGATGGTAGAAACCTCCTGATTTCCTAATTCACCTTTGGTCTGACCTTTAAATTCCGGATTAGGGACTTTTACAGAAACTACTGCTGTAAGACCCTCGCGGAAATCCTCAGCAGAAACTGTTGTTTTATTTTTAGTGAAAATACCGCTTGTTTCGCCGTATTTTTTCAATTCAAGACCAATTGCACGACGGAAGCCCGTAACGTGTGTACCGCCTTCTATTGTATTGATATTATTAACATAGGAACGGAGATTCTCGCGATAGGAATCGTTGTATTGAAATGCGACTTCTACAATTACATTATCCTGTTCTGCAGTCACATAAACCGGCTCAGGATTGAGCGGCTGACGACCTGCAAGCTGATCTAGGTAGGAGACAAACTCAACAATTCCACCTTGAGAATGAAATATTTCAGATTTTGGATTACCTGTTTCATCTATTTCACGCTCATCGGTAATGGTGAGGTGAAGTCCTTTATTCAGGTAGGCCAACTCTCGTACCCTTTTCGATAAAATCTCGTAGCTGTAGACAAGTTCCGAGAAAATAGTTGGATCAGGAAGGAAAGTTACCTTAGTGCCATTTTTATTGCTTAGACCTATTTCCTTTACATCCCATTTGGGGATACCGCAGGAATACTCCTGAGCGAATACTTTACCTTCGCGCTCTACCTCAACTCTCAGGTCAATAGAAAGCGCATTTACGCAGGAAACACCCACCCCGTGCAAACCACCAGATACAGCATAAGTCTGTTTATCGAACTTACCACCTGCATGCAGAACGGTCATTACAACCTCGAGTGCTGATTTTTGCAATTTTTGGTGCATTCCTACCGGAATACCACGTCCGTTATCCTGAACAGAAATAGAATTATTGGGGTGAACCGTAAGCGTAATATGCGAACAGTAACCTGCAAGGTGTTCGTCAATAGAGTTGTCTATTACCTCCCAAACAAGATGGTGAAGACCTTTTGTGTCGGTACTTCCAATGTACATACCGGGGCGCATACGCACCGCTTCCAATCCTTCAAGTGCCTGAATATTATCGGCACCGTAATCTTTATTTTGATTTTCAAGGATTGGCTCTTCCTGTGGATTTAATTCATCATTCATAGCTGTAAAGATACAAATTTTATCCCCGAAAAATCTGAATTATAGCTAATTTTTCAAAACTAATTTTACAAAAAATTAAAGTCAAAAAGCACTTAAAAAAACTTGTAAAAAATATCAAAGATTTTTCTTGTCAATCTTTTCTAATTCAGAAAATTCAATGCTTTTAAATTCAATAATTATGGGCGTTGGATAGCGATTAAAAAGGAGTTTAAGCCAAACTCTCAAATCTTCTTCTTCTATTTCAACATTGTTTCTTATCGAAACTAGAGCCTTCAATCGATGCCAAAATTCAGGGTTGTATTTTTAGTTTATTAGCTTTCTAATATAATGCTTTTGAACATGATTACAAAACTGATTAATGACATTGTTTAAAAATACCCCTTACTAAATTTCATAACATGTTAATTGAATGGTGATTGTAAGATTCACTCCAGCTAATTGAGATTTGTCATATGGACAAAATGATCTAAGTCAAATTTTCTAATGATATATAGCAATAATTTTGATGTGTTCAAAGATCGATTTAAAGAAATCAATGCTTGGAACCTGTAAAAACATCAAAATAATTTCACCCTTAATCAAAATTTTAATAATTCCCTAAAACCCAATATTATGATCAGAAATATAATTACATGCACGCTGTTGTCTTTGTCAGGACTCAGTTACGCACAGATTCCCGTAAATAATACCTGTATTACGGCAACGACACTTACATATAATGGTGCCTGTGTAAATGGTACAAACACAAATGCTAATATTACTGCCGACGGTATTATAAGCGCACCTAGTTGTTTTTCTACCAGTGGCGGACAGACCGACTGGAATGAATCGGTATGGTATATCATTACTGTGCCAGCAGGTCAGACGGGCCTGATTATTAATGTTACAGCCGGCACATTGGCTGCAGCTTCAATGGCGCTATACTCGGGCAGTTGCGGTACACTGACACAAATTACCTGTGCTGATAACACCCTTATACTTGCAGCGCCATCCCTAGTCCCTGGCACTTATTATTTAATGCTTGACGGAAATGCCGCAACTGACGGCACTTTTTGCATTGCAGCCCAAGCTCCACTTGCTAATGACAACAGGTGTACAGCAACGTCAATTACGGTTAGCAATCCTTGTATTTTAGGTACTAATGTAGGTGCAACCGATGGAGGTGACAATGACCCCAGCTGTCAAAATGGCCCAGCCAATACTGAAAATTCTGTTTGGTATTCCTTCGTTGCTAGCGACGACTCTATCACTGTAAATTTTGGCGATGGAACCTTTCTTACCTCCCTAACATCTGCAGTGTACAGCTCATCTTCGGGAAACTGCTCAGGAGTGTTAAGCGAAATTGGTTGCACCAACAATGGCAGTGAAATTGATTTAACCAGTCTTGTTTTAGGACAAACCTATTTTATCCAGGTAGAGGGAAAAGCTGACATTACTAGTACTTTTTGTATCAGAGTTTACGAAACGCCTCCTCCTCCTCCACCCATAGGTACCTGCAACAATCCCCGTGATTTATACTTGGCAGGCGATTGCAATAATTTAGTAGGTTCATTTTATGATGAACAGAATAATATACTGTCTACAAACACCACAACTGGAAATGACGGCGGTGCAAGTATGTCCAGTATTCAATACTTGAATTTTGTAGAGCAGGGATGCGGCGGAACAGATGTTGGACAACAGGGCTACTGGGTACGTTTCAAGGCAACCACAAACTCTATCAATGTTGCAAACTATGGCGGAGCGGGTTATGATTACAGTCTTTACACGGGGACTCCTGCAAATTCATCATGTACTGCAGGACTTACACCTGCTGGTTGTTTAACAGTTGTAGCAGGCGACCTTACAGGAAATACACTTACAAC
>CANETR010000166.1 GCA_947441325.1 Saprospiraceae bacterium | reverse complement strand
CAAGAATGATACAGCTATGCTGACTACTTTCAATGAGATTGACATGTCGGCATTGATGGATTTGCGTAAGAAATACCAAGACGATTTTGTTAAAAAATACAATGTGAAACTTGGTTTCATGTCCCTGTTTGCCAAGGCATGCGCCAAGGTGCTTTTGGAAATGCCGGAGGTAAATGCTCAATTGACAGAAGACGAAAAAAGCATCATTTACTATGATTATGCAGATATCTCTTTTGCTATTTCAACTCCAACCGGATTGGTTGTACCACCAATACAAAATGTTGAATCGCTCAACTTTGCAGAAATAGAACTCAAGCTGAAAGGTTTGGCTGACAAGGCTCGTAATGGCTCGCTCACGCTAGAAGAAATGAGCGGAGGAACATTTACCATCACTAATGGTGGCGTTTTTGGTTCAATGATGAGTACTCCAATTATCAATCCGCCTCAATCGGCAATTTTGGGTATGCATGCCATCATAGAAAGACCGATAGCTATTGACGGTCAGGTTGTTATTCGCCCTATGATGTATGTGGCGCTATCTTATGACCACCGCGTGATTGATGGCAGTTCTTCGGTAAGTTTCCTTGTAAGGGTTAAACAACTTTTGGAGGATCCGACAAAATTACTGATGGATATATAAGAAATATATCCCAATAATGAATCTTGACTGTAGGTTCAAATAAGTAATAAGGCTGGAATTTATTTTCCGGCCTTTTTACTTATCTTTAGCTTTTAAAACCGCCGCTCATGAAACTTATTACCTGCATTTTTTTATTTACTTTAATATTTGCAGCAGCTGTTGTAAACAGTCAGGTCATTGACCATAAATACCCTCAAAACCGCAGTTTTACTGTTGATGAAGTAACAGAGGCTTATCGTCTACTACAAAAGAAACATCCTAAACTCTGTGCTTTGCAGGAAATTGGCATTTCGGACATAGGAAGACCAATTCATCTCTTTGTCATTTCGGAAGATGGCAATTTCAATGCCGATGCAGCCAGAAAAAAAGGCAAACTTGTACTTTTTGTTAACAATGGCATTCATGCTGGTGAGCCCCCTGGCGTAGATGCTTCGGTAAAATTTGCTGAAGATGTGCTTAGTCAGCAGAAATATAAAAAGCTGCTCGATGATGTTGTTATCTGCATCATCCCTTTTTACAATGTTGATGGTGGTCTCAATCGCAGCTGCTGTAGCAGAACCAACCAAAACGGCCCGGAGGAATACGGTTTCAGAGGCAATGCACAAAACCGAGACCTCAACCGCGATTTCATCAAAACCGATACCAGAAATACCGAGGCTTTTGTTGCTGCTTTTCAAGGTTGGCTACCTGATGTTTTTATCGATACACATGATACCAACGGATCTGATTTTCAGTATGTGATGACCCTTATTACATCTCAGCTAGATAAACAAAATCGTTATCTGGCCGATTATCAGCGCAAATCCTATCTGCCCAAGCTTTATGAGGATATGAAAAAACGGAATTTTGAAATGATTCCCTATGTCAATTTCCGTGGCAACAGCCCCGAAAGTGGGATTGTCGATTTTATGGAAACGCCCCGTTATTCAACTGGTTATAGTACCCTGTTTGGCTCCTTGGGCTTTGTGACCGAAACGCTCAAATACAAAGCTTTTCCAAAAAGAGTGGAAGCTACCTATGCATTTTTGTTAAGCAGTCTGGAACTGATGTCCTCAGAGAAAAGTGCCATTAAAACAGCGCGCAAAAAGGCTTTAGACGACATAAGCAGTAAGCAGGTTTTTGAAATTGCCTGGCAGCTCGACACGGCCAATCTTGACAGTATCGAATTCAAAGGCTACGAAACCGAATATCGCGATAGTGAGTTCGGAATAGGTGCCAAACAACTTACTTACAATCAGGAAAAGCCCTATACAAAGACAATTCCCTATTACAAAAGATTTATTCCATCGATCACGGTTCAAAAACCTTCCGCTTATATCATTCCTCAATCATGGCAGGAGGTGATTAAAAGATTGAAGATGAACAATGTAGTACTTTCGCGCCTTGAAAGAGATACCATGATTTCTGTGGAAATGTATTACATCGAAAATTACGAAACCGTAAAAACACCTTACGAAGGGCATTATCAGCACTACAATGTGTCGGTACGCAAAACTTATATGCCGGTAAAATTTCACAAAGGCGACTATATTGCCGAAACCAATCAGATTGCAAACAGATATCTGGTCGAAACGCTGGAACCGCAGGGAACAGACTCCTATTTTGCCTGGAATTTTTTCGATGGCATATTACAACAAAAAGAGTGGTTTTCGCCTTTTTCCTTCGAGCCTATGGCATTAGATCTGCTGAAAAACAACAGTTTTATCAAGGAAGCATTCGAACGAAAAAAACAGGAAGACCCTGAATTTGCAAAGGACCATTGGGGACAGTTGTATTTTATTTATAAAATGTCGCCCTATTATGAGAATACGCATAATAGATATCCGGTGGGAAGGGTACCATAGGGGTAATTTGAAAATGTGATCCCGATAACTATCGGGAGGGCTAATTTGAGGATTTATCTCAAAATATTGTTTAAAACCTGCCTTAAAGAAAGTATTTTGTTTTTTTACTCATGCCTCAAAGCCTCGATAGGATCGAGTGCAGCGGCTTTCATAGCGGGATAAATTCCAGAGATAAGTCCCACAATAAAACACAATCCAAGCCCAAGAAATATCCAAAGCCATGGAATGATAAAGGTTCCGCCCATTGCCAGGGTTACAATATTGCCAACGAGAATGCCCAAAATAACCCCCAAAAGACCGCCAATTTGGCAGATGACCACTGCTTCGACCAAAAACTGAGAGAGGATATTTTTGCGGGTTGCTCCCAATGATTTGCTTATACCTATCTCTCTGGTGCGTTCAGTAACGGAGACCAACATGATATTCATAAGGCCGATTGCCGCTCCCAAAAGGGTAATCAGACCAATAAAAATGGCCGACATTTGAATGGTACCTGTGTTTTCATCGAGAATCTCAATGAGGTTGTCGCTTTTTTCCAAGACAAAATCGGGCTCTTTTCCCAATTGCACCCCTCTGATGCTGCGCATAAGACCCTCGGCCTCTGCAATGGCATAATCCATCATTGTGGCATCGTTTACCGAAACCGACAGGTTGTAGGAATTAGTCTGCGAACCCAGATATTTGCGCAATGTTTGCAAAGGAATAAAGACCATACGGTCGCCCGAAAAGGTCATACTTGCTCCTTTGGCCTCGAGTACACCAATGACGGTAAAGCTTATGTTTCGAATGTTGATTACTTTGCCGATGATAGAAGCCCTTGGTTTGTTGGGATATATTTTATCGATGATAGCAGTGCCTAGTACGGCAACATTTCTGCCCTCAATTGCCTCGGCGGCAGTAACGTTGCGCCCTGCGCTAATTTTATAGCCCGCAACATTGAAATAAGTTTCATCGATTCCGTAAATTGCTGAGTTGGGATTTGTTTCAAGTTCTCCCAATTTAACAACTGCCGACATTGATCCCAAGGCAGAAACCGAAACCAGGGAAGGGAAATTATATCGTTCTTTAAAAGAAGTTGCCTCGTGAAAGGTGATAGATTTTCCAACATTAGAGCGTTCTCCTCTCCTACCGCCCTGCACACCTGTTCCTGAACGGATTATGTTGAAAGTATTGGCTCCCATACTGGCAAAATTGTCTGAAAGCGATGCTTTTATACTGTCGATTGAGGTGAGAATGCCCACCAATGCCATGATGCCAAAGGCTATTATGAGAAAGGTTAGCACCGTCCTCATCAGGTTGGCTCTGATAGAACCTAATGCAAAAAATACGCTTTCGACAGTTTTCATTACAGAATTTTGTATTTTTGGAAATTCCAACATCGAATTTGAGTTCGAATCTATGATTTTTTTTAACAGCTCGCAATCTTTTTCGATAAACTGCTCATAATTACGGCCTATTTTTGTTTTGTGGAAAGCAATATTTTCAAATAAATAATCTAATGTTCCCTAATCAGGTTCTTTACATCACAATTTTTTTCTGCATTTTCTCCAATGTCAGGGCTCAGCATTATTTGAAACTCGGCCCATCTTTAGAAACTAAAAATACAGACAGAACTTATGCGCTGATAGACGCTGACAGTAGCCAGTACGCCCTGATGCGCAGCGACAAGGAATTTAGATATGCTGAGACTGAAATTTATGACCGGAATCTGAACTTGCTCAACAATTTTGTGAGTACAAAAGATCGTAGAAATTATGGTGGCGTCTTGAACTTAGAAGGTCGGCTTTATATGATTTTCTCAAAGTACCGATTGAATGCACAGCTTCAACAGTACGAGGATGTGAGCCTTTGGGCAATGCCCATGAACAGGGATTCTTTTTGCGTTGGCACTGATTCCTTTGCGCTCGTTGAGCCATTTACACTGAAATCGGCTTTTTACCGCGGCAATTTTGTGTTATCGCCCGATCGCAGCAAACTACTGGTTTATGACTGGGAGGAAGAGGGCGATATTGAAGAGGTGAAGGGGCTTACAAACGAGATTATGTTGCGGGTTTATGACAACCAATTTAAATTGCTTTGGTCGAGAAAAGTGTATTTGGCACCCAACAGCAGCGGTAAAAGAGTAATGTCAATTAAAAAATTGAGGGTAAGCAACAATGGGGAAGCTGCAATTTTGACAGATTATTTCCGAAACCATCGATCCTACAGTCTAAAAGAAGTAACTGCTGACCCTACCCTGTTTTTTGTGGGCGAAAAAGCAGCTGATTTTTCAAGGCTCACTCCAAATTTGGGTAATCTATTTTTTAATGAATTGGATTTCATGTACGATGCAGAAGGCAATATTATTTGGTTTGGATTTTACTCCAACAGAAAATACCATCAGCAGGCAGGCTATTTTTACATTAAAATCAATGCTGCTCGCAACAAAATTCTCAGTAAAAAAATCAGTTCTTTCGATTCTGAAATAACAAAATCGCTGATTAATAAAAAGAAGCTTAAGTCATCTGATGAGCTTAGAAATTTTGAAATTTCCTATTTTAAAATAAGCAAAAATGGCGATTTGATTGTAAGTGCTGAGCGCAGACCATACGCTGTTGCTAACTACAAAAGTCATGACATTCTTTTATTGCGATTTGATAGCTTAGGTAATTTGCTTTGGTCGAAGCATATTTTCAAATACAATATTTTCCCGCAGTCGATGAAAGTTTTTTTGGATCATTATCTACAAATTGATAATGAGGATATTTATCTACTTTTTAATCAGGGAATTTACGCCGAGACAGGACTCGCAAAGGCAGTAAAAATAGATCGAAACGGTCATCTGACTGAAAAAACAGTTATGAATTATCTGAATTCTGAAAATGTCATTTGCCCAACGCTTTGCAGTCCCTTGCCCGAAGGAAAAACATTTATAAATCTGCAAAGCCTATTTTTCAAATACCATCAGTCTGGAATTCTCGATTTAAGAAAGCTATTTACTATGGATTCTAATTAGTATTGACAGCGCTTTAAAAACAGAAAAGCCACCCTTGCGGGCAGCTATTCCATTCCTAACAAATTAACTCAAAAAACTATATTTTATCTACTTGTGATTGTTTACTTTTGTTATAAATAATTATTTATCAATCTCTTGTTTTAATAATCCTTAGGCTCAATTAATCTTTTACATTGATGAGCATACTAGATACTAAGCCTGCCCCACAACTGTTTTCGGCATAGACTTCGATATTTCCT
>CANETR010000165.1 GCA_947441325.1 Saprospiraceae bacterium | reverse complement strand
GATGAGCTTTTTGGTGGTTACACCAAATACGAGGCGGTCAAAAATTATTATCCAAAGATTAAAAAAATACCCTACCCGCTCAGGAAATTGGCAGCAGGGATTTCTGGAGCAGTCAATCCGCTTTGGCTCGAAAAAAATGCAGCTCATTTGCCCATTCTAAAAAGGTATAAAAACATTGCCAATAAGTTTCCCAAACTCAGAAATGCGCTGAAAGCCAAAGACCTGGATGACTTTTTCAATCGTTCTTCCACCTATATTTCAAAAGAGGAACAACTGCGCTTGTTTCCGCATTACACTGAAAGGTTTGAAACGGAGATTTTGCCAAAGCAGGACAGACTCATCTCTTACCTTGGAATGATCGATCTGAAAACCTATCTCGAAGGCGATATCATGACAAAGGTTGACAGAGCGACGATGCAGCTGGCACTTGAGGGCAGAGAACCCATGCTCGACCATAAACTGGTGGAGTTTGCACTCAGCCTGCCCGATAATATGAAAATCAAGGGTAATGCCACAAAATATCTGCTTCGTCAGGTACTTTACCGTTATGTGCCCAAGGAACTAATCGAAAGACCAAAACAGGGATTTTCCATCCCTATTCAACAATGGCTATTGGGCAGATTGAGGCCTGATTTGGAAAAAATGGCTGCAGATAAAATTTTTGCAGAGCGCTTCGGGCTTAATCAAAGCGAACTGCAAAAAATCATCAAAGGATTTCTAAGTCAAAAGAAATTTATCAACCCTCATTTTATCTGGTTTTTGTATGTGTTGTATCGTTGGAATCAACGATGGAGCTGATAGGCATTATTGCTTAATGCTGCTCAAAAATTTCAGCCACAAATATTTTTCTAGTCCGCACAACTGTTTCCAATTGTTTGATTTCGGCTAATCCTATTTTGCCGGTCCGATAGTAAAATCCATTTTTCTTAAAATCCTCGAAAGTCTCTTCAAAAGGGAAGATTTCGAGATCGGCTGCTTTACTACTGCTAACATAGATATTTATTTTGAGCTCATCCGAAAAAGTCGGTTGTTGCAGCTGTCGGAGTTTTTTGTTTTCATAGGAGTAGGAAAAGGAAAGAGCTGAAATATCAGACAGCACTGCTGCCCCTGTAGGCAGACTGCCAGCGCCTCTCCCTACAAAAAACTGCTCACCCGAAAACTGTCCTTCCACAATTACGCCATTGAATTCATTATCGACCTTGGCCAAATGATGCTCTTTTGGAATGAATTTGGGAATAACATAGGCACTCAACCTGTTTTCTGAGAGTCGCTGAATACTTGGTACCAGTTTTATTTTGAAGTTATTTTTCGAAGCAAAGTCCAAATCGCCCTTTTTGAGGGTTGTAATCCCAAATCTAAGCAGTTGTTCCGGCTTCAGGATAGTACCAAAACCATGCAGTGCCAAAATAATTGTTTTGTAAAGCGGATCGAAGGCCTCGACATCACTCTCGGGATTAGATTCGGCAAAACCCAGTTCCTGTGCCTTTTTCAGCGCAGCTGCAAATTCCAGATTTTCAGATGCCAATTTTGTTAGAATATAATTGGTTGTGCCGTTAAAAATGCCCGATATCCTGCTCAATTCCTCATTGTCGAAATATTCCTCCAGTGTTCTGATAATAGGAATACTGCCGCAGGCGGCCGCTTCGTAGAGCAGACTGACCGAATTTTCTTTTGCCAGTGCAAGCAGTGTTTCGAGATGAAGCGCAAGCATTTTTTTATTGGCAGTCACCACGTTTTTTCCGTTTTTGAGGGCAGTGCTGACAATTTTGTAGGCCTCTTCGGCATCGTCAATCAGTTCAATAACTACATTGATATCGCTGTTTTCGAGAATATCATTTTTGTCGTAGGAAAAAAACTCTTGTCCTATAGGGCGCAACTTTTCGCGGTTTTTAACTACAATTTTTTCAATCCTTGTTTTGAAACCCGTGCTGTGCTGCAGCGTATGGTAAAGACCCTGCCCGACACAGCCGAAGCCGAATAAACCTATTTTTAATGTTTTCATTTTCTTTATTAATCTGAATTTAAAAAGGCCCTGATAATTTTATTGATTTTGATGCTTTCTGTCAGAAATCCATCATGTCCGTATGCCGAATCGATGACACTAAGCAGCGAATCGGGCAAATGCTTTGCCAGAAACTGCAGTTCCGAAATCGGAAAAAGAATATCGGATGAAATGCCGATGATCAAGGTTTTTGTCCCGATTCGGTTTAGCACCTGACCAAGTTCACCACGTCCCCTCCCCAGATTATGACTGTCCATTGCCCGACTAAGGATGAGGTATGATCTTGAATCGAAGCGCTTCTTAAGTTTTTCGGCCTGATAGCGCTGATAGGCTGCTGCACCATAATCGCTGATTTTATCATAATCTTCTACTTTCTCCGTTTTGCTGTACATTTCATAATTTCGATAACTGAGCATAGCTATGGCGCGGGCTGCTTTAAGTCCCTCCTCCGAGTTTGATTCAATGCACATCCGCTGCGCCTCATTAAAGGCAATGCCCCAGGAGGAATGTCGGGCGTTGGTAGCCAAGAGCACAAGGTTCTTTATCCTCTCTTTTTGACTATAAGCTATTTCCAACGCAATTTGCCCGCCCTGAGATCCGCCTATCAGCATGAAGATCGATTCGATGCCAAGCTGTTGCATCAATAATAGATGTGACCTGGAAATATCTCTAGTACTGATGAGGGTTAATTCCGGGTTCCTGTTTTCGAAACTTGTTCCATAGCAGGAACCCAGATTATTGGGACAAATGATAAAATATTTTTCGGGGTCAAGGGTTTTGTCCTTGCCGAAAAGCCCGGCCCACCAGTCCGATACATCGGAATTTGCCGTAAGGGCATGGCATACCCAGATAACAGGCGTCTCCTTTGAAAATTTACCATAGCAATGATAGGCAATTTCAACAGAATCCAGTTTTTCGCCGTTTTCCAGTTCAAAAATATGATTATACTTAAAGTAATTTATCATAGCGCTGAAGCCTTAAGAGCCTGTTGTACATCTGCATAAATATCATCGAAATGTTCAATACCAACTGAAATCCTTATTTGGCCTGGCTTCACTCCAGCCTGTAGCTGTTCTTCAGGGCTCAATTGCTCATGTGTGGTGCTTGCTGGGTGTATGGCCAAAGATTTTGAATCGCCCACATTGGCAAGGTGGCTGATAAGTTGCAGTGCATCGATAAATTTGATGGCTGCTTCGCGTCCTCCTTTGATTTCAAAGTTCAACACGCCACCAAATCCGTTTCTGAAATACTTTTGTGCCAGCGAATAATAAGGATTGGAGGCTAGTCCTGGATAATTTACCTTTTCGACTAATGGATCTTTCTCGAGTTCATAAGCAAGTTTGGCTGTGTTGTAGGCAATGCGGTCCAATCTGAGTGAAAGTGTTTCGACACCCTGCAGTAACAAAAATGAATTGAAAGGACTTTGTGAGGTGCCATAATCGCGCAGACCCTCAACTCGGGCGCGGATGATAAAGGCAATGTTTGGTAAACCCAGCGGATTACCCTCGCCAAAAACATCCCAGAATTTAAGACCATGGTATCCTTCGCTGGGTTCGCTGAACTGTGGAAATTTGCCATTGCCCCAATTATAATTGCCGCCATCGATAATCACACCGCCAATGCTGGTTCCATGTCCGCCGATCCATTTGGTAGCCGAAGCTACAACGATGTTAGCACCATGTTCAATGGGTCTGAAAAAATAACCTGCACCACCAAAGGTATTGTCCACAACAAGTGGAATATCATGTTTTTTTGCCAAAGCAGCAATCGCTTCAAAATCGGGAATATTCAATTGCGGATTGCCAATTGTCTCGAGATAAATGGCTTTTGTGCTGCTGTCTATCAGCGTTTCGAACGCTTCGGGAGAATCGCCTTTTGCAAAACGAGCTTCTATGCCCAGTCTTTTGAATTGTACTTTGAACTGATTGTAAGTGCCGCCATAGACATAGGAAGTGGATACAAAATTATCTCCACTCGATAAGATATTTGTTAGCGCCAAAAATTGTGCGGCCTGTCCCGATGAAGTGGCCAATGCAGCTGCACCGCCTTCGAGTGCTGCAATGCGTTTCTCGAATACATCGGTTGTTGGGTTCATCAATCGGGTGTAAATGTTACCAAACTGTTTCAGACCGAAGAGATTGGCAGCATGTTCTGCATTGTCAAAAACGTAGGAACTGGTCTGATAAATTGGCACAGCCCTTGATTTTGTAATTGGGTCAACTTCTTGGCCAGCGTGAAGTTGCAGTGTTTCGAATTTGTGATTGCTCATGATTTTTAAAAAATTTAAAGGTGAATAAAAGGCATAAAAAAAAGCCTTGCGGGTTAGGCAAGGCTTTTGAAAATTTGTTGATATATCTCTTAACTCAGATCATAACAAAAATGACAATAGCGCTGCCGGTTGTATTTTCATACAACAAGTACAACACATCATCATATTGTTAAAATTGGCAGTCATTATTTTGTTCTGTTTATTATTCGAATGCAAACCTAAGACAGTTTTTTATTTTGTCAAATTTTTTGTGAAATTTTTTTATGTTAATTTTTTGTAAAGTCTGCTATTTGCACTTTGTTATTCTATATATGAAATGCATAAAATATTGTGAGTAATTAGTTTATCAATGTTCCCAAAAAACTTTGGGGTTATTGATTTTGTAGGTAATCCATGAAGGTTTACTTTTTTTCTCCTTTTTCTTCTAATCTGTTAGTTTTTTACGGAGTAAAATACCAGTATTTTGTGAAACAAAATCTAGCCCCGATAGCCATCGGGGTCGGTATTGTCCTTTAAATCCGTGTTTATAAAAAAAACTTCAACACACAGATTAGACGGTAGAAATACTGCCCCGATAGCTATCGAGGGAGGGACAGATCTTCGATACTGATTATTTCCTCAGGGAAGGCGGATATTAAAATTGACAACAATTCCCTGTAACAAATCTGTTCTCAGCAGTCCTTTCCTAAACCTTTCTAAGTATTCATCTCTTTGAATCTCTTAGCTGTCAAAATCCAGATAATTTGAAAAACAACCGCGCCAATTAAAGTCCAAAGAACATCGTTCCAGTCAAAATGTCCTCTTGTTGTTAATGTTTGTAAAAACTCCCAGGATAGAAGTCCACTTAATGAAATTAGGTTAGCTGTAATGTGTTTCTTTTCGTTTAACCATTTAGCGGACAGTTTCATTTGCGGAATTAGAACAACGAACAAAGCAGGAATCCCAATACCTGGAAAAAAATTAGGCGCAACTCCCAACAAATATATTATTGTCAAGTTTCCGCCTGTGTAATTCGGCCTAATGTTGTCTTGCACCTGTTGATATGCAATAAAGCAAAGTGCAAATATGGCAAACCAATAATATAAACTCTTTGATGTCTTCATTTTTTGTAAGTATCTCGCTATGATTTTGTCGTTTAAAAAAATGCATAACGGTTTGCAGCTACAAGAAGTTGGCGATTTCGGAGACGAAAACTGTCTGCCAGCACTGAACTTGATACGAAGCACAATCCCGATAGCTATCGGGATCATTTAACCACTGAATCGCCACTTTTGGGTAGGTGCTGTTGAACTAAACCTTCGGTAGCAGTTGCCGGATTTTTAATATCTTTACTAAGATATACCTTATTATTTCATAAAGTAAATTTTATTAAAGTTATGACAAAAAAAAGCCACAGGATGAGCTGAGAGAGAACAAACTCATCAATCAGGCAAAACGAGAGGTGCCGGGATTTTCT
>CANETR010000164.1 GCA_947441325.1 Saprospiraceae bacterium | reverse complement strand
GTCAAAAATTTGAATCGGCAGATATTGGCATCAGCGGCGCAAATTTTCTCATAGCTGAAACTGGCTCGGTAGCTTTGACTGAAAATGAAGGAAATGCCCGCTTGGCGACCACTTTTCCAAAGGTACATATTGCCATAGCAGGCATTGAAAAAGTGCTGCCAAAGATTTCAGACCTGGAAGTTTTTTGGCCTTTATTGGCCGCTTTCGGAACCGGGCAACAGCTCACAGTTTATAATAGTCTCTTGAGCGGCCCCCGTCAACCCGATGAAAATGACGGCCCCGAAGCCATGTATGTCATTCTGCTCGACAATGGCCGAAGCGAAATTTTGGCAAATCCCGAAAAAAGACAATCGCTTTATTGCATCCGTTGCGGCTCCTGTCTGAATGCCTGTCCGGTGTACCGAACCATTGGCGGACACAGCTATGAAGCACCTTATAGCGGACCCATAGGCGCAGTGATCATGCCCATGCTGGAAGGCTATGAAAAATACGGACATTTGAGCGGAGCCTCTTCGCTTTGCGGCTCTTGTACCGAAAAATGCCCGATGAATATCGATTTAAATAAAATGCTGGTGTACAATCGCAGAGATGCGGTAAAAAGCGGAGCGGGCAGTGCCGAAAAAATGCTTTGGAAGCTTTGGAAAAAAGCCATGTTGAATCGAAGATCGATGAATAGTCCATTGTTTTTGAAGAAACTCATGGTCAATTTATTTTTCAAAAAAGTCTGGGGACCTAGAAGAGATTTTCCCGATTTTGCAGCCGAAAGTTTTAATCAACGCTGGAAAAAAGGAAAACTTAGCGGATAAATTTTAGCTTTTGGGATATAATTTGTAATTTGCAAAGCATTTCCTTAGAAATCAGTTTAATTAAATGTTCAAATCAAAATTCAATAGTATGAAAATTCTTAGTATCGTAGCGCTGATGCTGTTTTTTGCTTTTAGCAGCGCAGTTGCAAATAATTCAGTTTCAAACTGCGTAAATGTTGAAGTGGCTTCACCAGATGCAGAGGTTAAAAAATTGGTTCAGTACATGATCAAAGCTTATAATCTGAATCCAGACCAACAGATGAAAGTAAAAGAAGCTGCTATGAAAATGGCTTCTGATGCCGCTGCGCAAAAACCAATCAAAAAAGCGGAAAGAACAAAACTTCAGGATTCTTTTTCTGCCGCCATGTCAACTACCTTGACAGCTGCACAACTTGCTCAGTACAAGTCGGCACTAAATGGAGAAATGGGTAAAATGCTCAATACAATTATCGATGTTGCAGCCAAATAGAAATTAATTTTATTATGGTATTTGAAACAGCTCAGGGCAAACCTTGAGCTGTTTTTTTTGATGTTTTATATCATCATTGCAAAATTTGATTGGCATCTGTCGTTAAAAGAGTTTATATTTGCAAATATGGCAAAAAATAGCGCTTTAAGTTTTTTATAGTATGGTTGAAGATAACAACGAAGATTTAGATTTTGAATACGAATTCACCGAGGAATCAGATGGTTCTGAAGAACAGGTTCGTGAGGCAACCCCAGAACAGTTGGAGGTTTTTCACAAGGAATTGATGCCACAAATCAATGCCCTATATAACTTTGCCTTTCATTTGACCTACAATGAAGATGATGCCAATGATTTGGTGCAGGAAGCCTACATGAAAGCCTTTCGATTTATTGATAAATATATTGCAGGAACCAATGCAAAGGCCTGGCTATTCAAGATTTTGAAAAATGCCTTTATAAACGACTACCGTAAAAAGAGCAAGCGCCCTCAAAATGTTGATTATGAAGAAATAGCCATCTATCACGATTCTGAAGAAGATAGCTTTGGCAGGTACACCGATTTGCGCGAAGAGATTTTTGAAGGCATGATGGGTGATGAGGTAACCATTGCAATAAATTCTTTGCCAATCGATTTCAGAACAGTGATTTTGCTCTGTGATATTGAAGATTTTACCTACGAAGAAATTTCCAAAATTATTGATATTCCAATTGGGACCGTTCGTTCACGTTTGCACAGGGCAAGAAATATGCTTAAAGACAAGTTGAAAGAATACGCAAAAACAATGGGGTATAAGGATATGAGGGGATCGAAGCATAAGGAAGACTAAAGATAATTTGATAATTTGATAATTTGTCTCGTTCTACAAACGAAATTGATTCCTCTTTCTCCCGATAGCTATCGGGATTTCCTCTTTCATTCTTTCCTCTGCCAATCTTCAATTCTAATCACTTATGAAAGTAGAACACATAGGCATCGCCGTAAAAAATTTAGCAAACAGTAACGAGCTGTTTTCAAAACTGTTTGGCCGTGATAATTATAAAGTAGAAAGTGTTGAATCTGAGGGCGTTTCAACCTCATTTTTTATGTGTGGAGAAACCAAGGTAGAACTGCTCGAAGCAACAAATCCAGACAGTGCCATTGCTAAATTCATTGAAAAAAGAGGCGAGGGCATTCATCACATTGCATTTGAGGTGGATGATATCTATGCCGAAATGCAAAGGCTTAAAAATGAAGGCTTTCAAATTTTAAATGAGACGCCTAAAAAAGGAGCCGACAATAAATTGATCTGTTTTCTGCATCCCAAGGGCACAAACGGCGTACTGGTTGAACTTTGCCAGACTATAGTTTAGATTGCCTACCGAACCTTATCTTGAATGCCATTTTATTATTACCTCATTGCAGCTGCGGCCAGTCTTATCGCCGGAATTATTAATGCAATTGCGGGTAATGGTTCTTCTATAACATTGGCTGTCTTGATGCAGCTCATTGGACTTCCAGCAAAAGAAGCAAATGCAACCATAAGAATTGGTGTGCTATCCGGAACCTTAGGTGCTCTGCCTGCTTTTTTCAAAAAAGGTCATATCAGCCCTAAACGGGACAGTCTGCTCATTGTTTGTATGACAGCTGGAGCGCTAGTGGGTATTTTCACGGCCTTAAAAATTGATAATGATAGCTTTAAGGAGTTGTTCAAATATCTTTTTATTGTCATGCTCCTTTTAGCACTTGTTGATACAAAAAGCTGGCTCAAGAAAACAGATGAACAGAAGAGACTTTCTGCATTTGTGATTGTGCCTTTGTATCTTTTGCTTGGATTTTATGGAGGTTTTGTCCAAATGGGTATAGGTGTATTTTTTCTTTTTGTCACTGTTTTGGGAGCAAGGTACAATATCATAGATGCTGCCGGGCTCAAAACGCTCTGTATATTTTTATATACTCCTGCTGCAATCCTCATCTTTGCATTCAATGGACTTATTCACTGGGATTTTGCATTAGTAATGGCTGCAGGGGAACTGTTTGGGGGAATGATTGGTGCAAAAATCGCGACCGAAAAACCCTATGCAGCTGTTTTTGCGCACAGATTACTCATAGTAGTACTCCTTTTGGCAATTCTTAATGCATTTTTTAATCCCTTTGCTTAAAAACAAAATTTGCAATTATCGTCGAATTGCTGTAAATTTGAAGAAATTAAGATTTGGCAGCATGTCTGCAAATCCTATATTTAATATATGAGGAACGAAAACCTGAATGCGGACAAAGAGTACTTATCGGAAGCTGAAAAGCAGCTCGAAAAAGCACTGCGTCCTCAATTACTCAATGATTTTACCGGGCAAGGTAAAATTGTCGATAATCTTAAAATATTTATTCAGGCCGCAAAAGGCCGAGACGAAGCATTGGATCATGTACTCTTGCACGGTCCTCCAGGTTTGGGCAAAACTACCTTGTCGCTTATTATTGCCAACGAACTGGGTTCTAATATCAAAATTACATCGGGTCCGGTTTTGGAAAAACCTGGCGATTTGGCCGGATTGCTTACTAATCTGGGCAAGGGCGATGTGCTTTTTATAGATGAAATTCACCGCTTAAATACGGTGGTTGAAGAATATCTCTACTCTGCCATGGAAGATTATCGAATCGATATTATGATCGACTCGGGTCCAAATGCCAGAACTATACAGATTGCACTCAATCCTTTTACTTTGGTGGGTGCCACCACCCGTAAGGGTATGCTCACAGCGCCTATGCGCGCACGCTTTGGCATCGATTGTCTTTTGGATTATTATGACAGAGCAACACTCATAAGAATTTTAAAACGTTCGGCAGAAATCCTGAATGTACCTATTACCGATGAAGGTGCTGTAGAAATTGCCCGCCGCAGCCGCGGTACACCCCGTATTGCCAATGCGCTACTCAGGCGAATTCGCGATTTTGCCCAAATAAAAGGTAATGGCACGATCGATCTTAAAATATCAAAATATGGCCTCGATGCCTTGAATGTGGACAGTGAAGGACTTGACGAGATGGACAATAAAATTTTGCGCTGTATCATTGAAAGTTTCAGTGGCGGTCCTGTTGGTCTAACAACCATCTCAACCGCTGTGGGTGAAGATGCAGGAACCATCGAGGATGTACACGAGCCCTACCTTATTCAGCAGGGCTATCTGAAGCGCACTCCAAGAGGAAGAGAGGCTACTTTGAAGGCTTATGAGCATTTGGGCGTCAGTCCAAAGGAGCAGAATGGGACCTTGTTTTAGAGTAGCAAAAAGAAAATATTTTAAGACCGCATTGCCGATTAAATCCGTGTTTAAATTCCTGTTTTAATATGCAGATGTTACGGTAGAAATACAGATAGAAACGGATCTTCGATACCGATTATTTCCTTCAGAAGACAGATTTCAAATAAGACAATCAGCATGTTTTTTACGGAGTAAAATACCAGTATTTTGAACATCAAAATCTAGCCCCGATAGGCATTAGGGTCGGTATTGCCTATTTTATCCATGTTTTAGATAATTATAAAAATAGTATTGTATATCAAATACTTATAAAAATAAAGTATAATGTCCAAACTTATTTTAGAGGAAACTACTGAAAAAATTATCAAATCATACTATAATGTTTACAACCATTTTGGATATGGTTTCAATGAAAAACTGTACAAAAATGCCCTTTTCGTAGAGTTGAGCTCAAATGGGTTAAAAGTAGAACTTGAAAAGAGAATTACGGTTTTTTACAAAGGTGTTTTAGTTGGCGAATTTTACGCTGATTTAGTGGTTGAGGATTCTGTTATTCTTGAAATAAAAGCAGTTGAAAAATTGCTTAATATTCACGAAATGCAAATTTTAAATTATTTAAAATCAACAAAATTTGAAGTGGGCTTACTTATGAACTTTGGTAAACCTGAGTTTAAGCGATCAATTTTTACTAATGACAAAAAGTCACAATATAATATTTAACACCTGCCTTATTCTGTATTAAAATTATCAATTTTGACAATCAGCGTGTTTTTTACGGTGTAAAATACCATTATTTTGAGCATCAAAATCTAGCCCCGTTCTCAGACGGGGTCAGGATTGTCGATTGAATCCGTGTTTAAAAAATCTATATCAAAACACTGATTGGGCAGAAGAAATACTGTTCCCGATTCAAATCGAGAAACACAGATCTTCGATACGGATCATTTCCTTCAGAAGACGGATTTCAAGTTAGACAGTTAGTGTGTTTTATAAAATATATTATAAACAAGCAAATACAAGCGTAAATACCTGCCTTAGATTGTATTAAAATTATCAAGTTTGACAATCAGCGTGTTTTTTACGGAGTAAAATGCCAGTATTTTGAGCATCAAAATCTGTGAAAATCGGTATTGTCGATTAAATCCGTGTTTAAAAAATCTATATCAAAACACTGATTGGGCAGAAGAAATACTGTTCCCGATTCAAATCGAGAAACACAGATCTTCGAT
>CANETR010000163.1 GCA_947441325.1 Saprospiraceae bacterium | reverse complement strand
GTTATAGTGCCATTTTGACACTTTTGGATATCATTTAAAGTAATGTATTAATACTAATAATATGAGATACCTTCTGTTCCCAATTTTTATTTTCATTGCCGCTTTATCAAATGCGCAGGATGGAATACAATTTTTTGGAGGTAGCTGGGAAGAGGCTATAGAAACAGCAAAAAAAGAACATAAAATTATTTTTATGGATGCCTTTGCCGAATGGTGCGGACCCTGCAAAAGAATGGCAAAAGAAGTATTTACTCAAAAAGAAGTAGGTGACTTTTTTAATAAGCATTTTATTAATGTCAAAATAGACATGGAAAAAGGCGAGGGACCTAAACTTGGCCAGAAATACAAAGTATCTGCCTATCCGACCCTCATCTTTGTTGACGGAACGGGCGAAGTGGTAAATGTGCAAGTTGGAGGTGTAAATGCAGATCAACTCTTGGGTTTGGCAAAAGTAAGCCTTAGTAAAGGCGACAAAAGTAAAAACTATGAAGAGGAGTACGAAAAAGGAAATCGTGACCCCGAAATGCTGAAAGCATATGCCTATGCCCTGATGGTTAGTGCTAAACCAACTATGAAAATTGCCAATGAGTATATTAAAACTCAAACACAAAACGAGAGCGAGGCATTTCTTGAATTTATTTATGATTTTGCAACAGAAGCCGACTGCAGTATATTTGATCGTATGGTTCAAAACCGCGAAAAGTTAATCAAAATAAAAGGGGAAGAAGTTTTTAAAAATAAGGCAGTAAAAGCCTGTGATGCAACAGTTGAAAAAGCATTTAACTTTAACACACCCAATCTATTGGATGAAGCAAAAAAACAAATGAAACGGGCAATGCCTTCATTTGCAGCCGAATATTCATTAAAAGCTGATATAAAATACTTAATCATGGGCGAAGCATACAAGAAAGTAGGTCCACTTATTTCAAAGTATGCATCGAAATACGGAAAGGGTAATGCAGAAAAATTGCACTATGCTGCCTTTTTGGTGTCCCAGTATGTCGAAGATAAAAAACTGAACCAAAGTGCTGAAAAATGGGCTTCAGAGGCATTTTCTAAAAACAAAAGCAAACAATTTGCAAAGACTTATGCTATACTTTTGAAAAAAAATGGCAAAGAAGCAGCATTGAAAAAGCTGGAAGAAGAGGTTAAAAAACTAAACTAATGCTAAAAAAGCTACTCGATGAAAAAGTTGCCGAGTATAACTGCAAGGACTTCATAAAAGATGACCCAATTGCTCTGCCAAAACGCTTTTCAAAAAATCAAGATATAGAAATTATCGGCTTTTGGACAGCGATGCTTTCCTGGGGCCGTAGGGTACAAATTATCAAAAGCGGTGAAAAGCTGCTGGACTTAATGGGAAATGCGCCACATGATTTTATACTAAACCATAAAGAAACAGACAGAAAAGCATTTCTAGATTTCAAGCACCGTACTTTTCAGTCCGATGACTGTCTTTATTTTTTGGAATGGCTGCAGTGGTATTATCGCAATAATAATAGCCTTGAAGATGCCTTTTCGAATCATCTAAAAAAAGAAGATATACATGTTGGTCCTGCTCTTGTGGGTTTTCACAATCTTTTTTTCTCTTTCCCCGATGCACCCAATAGAACAAAAAAGCACATTGCAACACCCGAAAGAAAATCTTCTTGCAAAAGGTTGAACATGTTTTTGAGATGGATGGTACGCAAAGACGATAAAGGTGTAGATTTTGGCATCTGGTCAAAAATAAAAACATCGCAACTGCTTATTCCATTGGATGTTCATGTTGAAAGAATCGCCCGAAATTTGGGCTTATTGCAGAGGGAACAGCGTGACTGGCAGGCAGTTTTGGAATTGACAGAAAATCTTAGAAAATTTGATAAAAAAGATCCTGTAAAGTATGATTTTGCACTTTTTGGCATTGGCGTTTTGGAACAGAACGATCCTTTTTCCTAAGATTTTGCACATTATTCTTCTAACAAACAGGTCTAAATTCACAATGGTAATTTAGATCGATGATAAAATCACTCCCAAATGCCAGATAAAGCAACGCGTCTTCGACAATTATTTATATTCCTTTGCTGTTGGTTTGGGGGAACCGTATTGAGCGTCATATTGGTTCAGCTTGTTGCAAAGTTCTTGGGTATTGGAGATTTTGGGCATTTAATTTCAAAAATTATAGCGGGTGAATATTTGGAGCATATCAACAACATAAAAATCATTTCTATCATAAGTCATTTAGCCGCTTACAGCATTCCCGCCATTGTTTTTGCCAATATAATAAGCGGAAAAAATTTTCACCGCTACTTAAAACTTGATAAAAATCCGGGATGGGTTAATATTCCTTTAATTATAGTAGCGATTTTTGCCATTTACCCTACAGCTCTTTGGATTGCCTACTTTAATATTCAGCTTTTGCCTGCAAATATGATAGCTGAAGATACACTTATCTTTCAGCAAAGACTGATGCAGATGAATAATCCTTCTGATCTGATGCTCAACATTTTGCTGGTAGGATTTGTAGCAAGTATCGGCGAAGAATTACTTTTCCGTGGAATAATTCAAAGATTTTTTGCTCGATACAGTAATAATTTACATTTGGCAATTTGGGCAACAGCATTGCTCTTTAGCCTTACACATTTTCAACCCGAAGGATTTATACCACGATTTCTGATGGGCGCTTTATTGGGATATTTTTTTGTTTGGACAGGTAGTTTATGGGCATCTATTTTAGCGCATTTTTGTTTCAACAGTATGCAAGTACTAATTTTTTACTTATTTATTGATTCAAAAAAAATAGCTTCTATTTATCAAAAGCCCGATTTTTCTCTTTTACTAAGCATCATCTTGACGGGAATATTTATATTTGCGTGTTATATCCTTTGGAAAATAAATCGTGACAGGCAACTAAAAATTGATTTTGATTAAAGAAACAGGGCCTATTTAAAAGCAATTAAAATTTAAACTTTATAAAACTTTGAAAACCAGAATCATAACTGCAATTATATTTGGCATCATCATGGGCATAGGCACCATGTATTCCCCTCAGAGCTCGGCTATTCTATACTGCATAGTTGGCATTTTATGTCTTTGGGAGTTTTACGGCCTGGTTTTATCTAAGGATGGTAGCCCTGCCGCCAATAATTTCAGAAAAATTTTTGCCGTATTTTTGGGTATTTTACCTGCTTTGGTATCACTCAATGAAAACCTTTCACCATATCCACTCTGGAAGGCAGGCGTTTATCACTGGTTTATGCTTTTGCCATTTGTTCCATTTGTTTTTGAATTATTGTCGGGCAGCAAAAAACCTTTTGAGAACATTGGATTAACAATCGCAGGATTTTTATACATTGGTTTTCCTACTTATTTACTCACGTCAATGTCTTTGCAGGATATTACAGGCCGTTATATCATAATGGCTGTTATGTTGTTGATTTGGGCCAATGATGTTTTCGCTTATTTTATCGGAAAATTGCTGGGTCGTCACAAAATCTTCCCTGACATATCTCCCAACAAAACCTGGGAGGGGACGATTGGCGGATTTATCTGTGCAATATTGTGGGGAGTAGTGTCATTTTATTGCTGGCCAGTTATAAAACTTCAACTAATTCAATGGGTTGTCTTAGGAGCTGTTTGCTCTGTTTTTGGCATTTTAGGCGATTTAGTTGCCTCTAAACTCAAAAGAAGTCTTCAAATTAAAGATACAGGCAATATATTACCGGGGCATGGCGGACTAATTGACCGTTTCGATGCCTTTATATTTGCTATGCCTTTTGTGGTTTTTACACTCTGCTATGTATTTAACGATAACAGATTATATTATTTTTACTTGCTTTGGCACAACTATTAAATAAAATTCCTGCTCATGAGGTCCGTTATTAATCCTAAAAAAGCAGAACAGCTTGTGGAGCTTATTCTTTGGATCAACAGCAGAGGATGGTCGCCTGCTACAAGCACCAATTATTCTTTTAAAAACAGTGAAAACCCGCTAAGCATTGCGATTTCTCAATCGGGAATCGACAAATCAAAATTCGGTGCCAGGCATCTTATGCTGATTGATATAGAAGGCAAGCCCCATCCTGATTTTTCAGATTTAAAATCTTCGGCCGAGACTTATCTGCATACGGTACTGTATCAGGAAAACCCTGAGGTTGAGGTCATTCTGCATACTCATTCAGTTTATGCAACTATTCTTTCCCAAAAATACCTGGCAGAGGGAAGATTAGTATTGGAAAATTATGAAGTGCTGAAAGGGCTTGGCGATATAAAAACGCATGAGGTTTCTGTACCTATTCCAATTTTTCAAAATACACAGGATATCGCTGCAATGAGCGAAGAATTCCGCAGCTTATACCATAAGATGCCCGATATGCAAGGCTACCTTATCGCCGGACATGGGCTCTATACTTGGGGCAAAAACTTCGAAATTGCAAAGAGACATTTAGAAGTACTGGAATTTTTGCTGGAGTGCGAGTGGAGAAAGGCCTCTATGGGAATGAAATGAACCTAAGGAGACGACTTTCTAGCTGTAAGCTAGAATAGGTTCTCACAAAATTTCAAGTTTATAGACTTTTAGCAGTAATTTGATCTACAAATTATTGCCACTATTTCTCATAAAAGGTCTGTGCTCCGCTCTCTCCATAGCCGACAACTAATTTTCCATTGAAAAGTCGGAACCCAAAATTGGATCCTGTTTCGGGACTCATGCCATAAAGGTCTGCATATCTTCCATACGCAGTGATTTCTACATTGATAAAATAAAAACGCTCCTCATGTTTGTTTTTAATTTTTATTCCGTAGGTATTATAGGAGGAGATATAGCCATACTCGATTTCCAAACCATTTTCACTATTATAGAAAGTCTTTCCTTCCATATAGGCCGTCACGTCCATTTCTTCGTCGAAACTGATAGATTGGGCAGTTGCAAGGTTAGCCGATAATAGCACAAGTAAAATGAATATATTTCTAATATGTTTACTTTTTAGGTGTAAATACCGGATCCATGATTCTCATACAATCCATTCCAGCCATAATATTGGTAATTGTAATATTGTCAGATTTTTTTGTGAATTCCATTAGAGGCATTTCATCGTTCACCATAGATGTTTTTTCCGCTTCTATGTTCAAAGTTCCGCTAAATTCACCGCAAGGGGAATTATCACTAAAAACTAGTTCATAATCTATTCCCATCCAATTTGGTCCAAAATCCATTTCAGATTGTTTTATTACAAGTCTTGCTCCTTGAGAATTTTGATAGGTTCCTACCCAAATATTTAAAACATTTGACATGTCCTCATATTCTTCTTCAGATACTACTGGTCCATCTGTATAAAATGGAGGCTCAACTTGTGTAATTTCCTTTATTCTCAGGACAACTGATTTTTTTTCGGCTCCTGTTTGATAATCTTCAAATATTGCTGTAGTTTTTAATAGCGTACCTTTTACTTTGATAGCTTTAAAACCTGATTCTTCAAGTTGCATTTCGACTGGTATTCCCATGCCTAAAGCAGAATTATTAATAGAGATGAAATCATCTGTCATTCTGGTTCTAAAATATACAGTTTCCTTTTTACCCTTTAATGGTCCATCAGTAATATTTATAACTAGATATGAAACTCCATCAAACATAACATCTTTTTCTACAGTAGCCTCGAAAGCTATTTCTTGAGCAAAGATTTTAGAAGAAATAAGGATTAAGGCTAGCAAAAAAGTAAATAGGGAAAAATTATATTTTTTCATAAGTTCGTGTTTAATTTATAAAG
>CANETR010000162.1 GCA_947441325.1 Saprospiraceae bacterium | reverse complement strand
ATCCAAAAAATCAATTTGAATCGTATCGTCGACCGATAAGCTAAAGAGCGAGGCAGCCTGTCCGCTGTTAACGGCAATTTCCAAAAGCCCTGTAGAATTAAAAAGACAAAGTATTTCCCCTTCGCTCTGATCGGAATATTTATATGAAATACAACAGATCGGGTCGAATCGCTTAAAATAAAGTTCAAATGCTCTTCCCTGCCCTACTCTTTCGAAAAGACTGCGGTCTATGTTGAGAATAACATTTCCAAAGGCATCGATATGGTTTACCGTACCGCGAATATAGCTTTTGCCGATAATGGGCTGAATAGATATCCGTTCCAACCTTTTGCTTGTTAGGGTTCCAATTTCTGCAATGGGCTTAGCCTGCAAAATCTGTCCTACTGCGGCAGCAAAAAGCTCATTCAGCTGTTGAACACTTAGCGCTGTGTCTATATTAAGTTCATACATCTCATCGGGCAATCCATCGAAAAGCAGTGAAAATACGCCATTATCGGAAGCGATAAAATAATGCCCCTGATGCTGCACTGCCAAAAAACGTGGATTAACATCATAGAAATTATTCACACTCAAAAGATGAATCGTACCCTTGGGAAAAGCCGGATAAGCATTGCGCAGCATATAGGCCGCCTGAACAATATTGTAAGCCTCTATCTGATGCGTAACATCTACTATAGTTACAGGAATGCCCCCACTGAGTATTCTGCCCTTGAGATAAGCGGCATAATAATCCTTGGTTCCAAAATCGGTGGTGAGGGTGACAATCTGCATAAAAAGGCTTGCTTTGTTACACAAAATTAACATTGATAAAAGCTAACTTACAAACTTAGCAGGCTTTTTTTTGGAAATTGTGTATTTTGGTGCAAATATTTCAGAAAAGATAATCAGTATTCAATGAAAATCAGCATCATCGGCAGTGGAAATGTGGCAAGTGCATTAGCAAAAAGCATCAATCAATCTGGTCATACAATTGACGCTATTTTTGGCAGAGACCGAAAAAAAGCCTCTGACCTAGCACAGTCGGTAAATTCTAAAGCTGTTGATCGACTTTCTGATTTACCTGATAATTCCGACATTTATCTGCTTGCCGTAAAAGATGATGCTATTGTCGAAGTGGCTTCAGCAATCAGGACAGAAACTGGCATCCTGGCGCATACCTCGGGTGCAACGCCTATCAACATTTTCGAAGGCATTCAAAAAAATTATGGTGTTTTTTATCCCTTACAGACCTTTAGCGCAGAGCTTGAAGCAAATTTTGAAGAATTGCCAATTTGTATTTCGGCCAATAATAGCGAAAACGAGGCTAAACTTAAAGAACTGGCAGCCTCCATCTGCCCCAATGTTTATAGCATTAGCGAAGAGCAACGAAAGGGATTGCATGTAGCGGCTGTTTTTGCCAATAATTTCAGCAATTTTCTTTTTAGTGCAGCATTCGATATATGCAATCGCGAAGCTTTAAACTTTGATATGCTGAAACCGCTGATAAGACAGACGCTCAGAAAAATTGAAATAGCCGATCCCGAAAAAATTCAGACTGGTCCAGCTCGACGTGGCGATGAGAGCACCATTAGCCTACACATGAAATGGCTTGAAAAACATGCTCCCGAATACAGTCAACTCTACGAGGTTTTGACGGAGGCCATCATTAAAAAATATGAAAATTGAACAGGAACTTATCGGGTAAAAATCCAAACTTTTTCATCTGATAAATCCTGATTGAAACGGTAGTTGTCTGTTTTGAAATTCTTCAATTCTTCGGGATTTTGCAAGCTATTTTTTATGGCATAGCGTACCATCATGCCACGAGCTTTTTTTGCATTGAAAGAGATAACTTTGTAAATTCCAGCTTTGTTTTCCCTGAATTGAATTTCGATAAAAGGAACCTTCAGTTTTTTCAAATCGACCGATGACCAATATTCATTCGATGCCAGATTCACAATCACTTTGCTGCCAGTCTCCTTCACCGCTTCATTGAGGGATTTACTTATCTTATCACCCCAAAATTTATACAGGTTGCTGCCTTTTGGATTTTCGAGTGCCCTGCCCATTTCAAGTCGATAAGGCTGCATCAGGTCTAATGGTTTCAGCACGCCGTACAAACCCGATAAAATGCGGAGATGCTTTTGTGTAAAATCAAAATCCGCTTCAGAAAAGTCTGTGGCATTCAATCCGTCATAAACATCACCGTCGAAAGCCAAAACTGCCTGTTTGGCATTTTCGGGTGTAAATGGCAGACTAAAATTTTTGAAACGGGCAGCATTTTCTACTGCCAATTTCTCGCTGATGTCCATCAATTTCATCAGCTCAACAGGCTTTTTCTTTTTGAGAATTTTTATGAGTTTCTGGCTTTCGCTCAATAATTCGGGATTACTGTGCAACTTGTAGGGATGCTCATCAAAATTGAGGGTTTTTGCAGGAGAAATGATTAACAGCATGGCGAACAGTTTTGGAATTTTATTTCATAACACTGAACTTAAGTCATTGTTGATGCAAAGATGCAAACTGCATTCAAAATTATGCGCATTATTCCATAAAAAAAGCCCGAAGCAGGCTCCGGACTTAAAGTATTTTTAGGGTTTCTTAAAGACCAAGAGCGGCACGCTGCTATGCAGTGCGACTTGTTTAGTGGTCGAACTGTGAAATATTTTCTCAAAAAATGTTCGGTGCGGACGATACATTATCAACATATCTATGCCATTTTCATGAATGTAGGTGTCGAGCCCATGTTCAACCGTATCACTTTTTATCTCTGTTAAATTTGTATCAATGCCATTTTCTGTAATCAGTGCACTAAATCTATTTTTTTCACTGCTATTGTTATCGCCAAATACATCTACAGTCACACAATATAAAAGGGCATTGAACAGCTTAGCAATTTCGGCGGCCTCTTTTAAACTATCCGCATTATCAGATTTCAGGTCAGTAGCATAAGCAATTTCAATAATATCGTCATCTTTACAATTTTCCGGAATGGCCAGAACCGGACAGGCTGCATCACGAATTACAGCAGTGCTGACAGAGCCCAAAATCATTTCTGCAATATTATGCTCTCCTTTTGTGCCCATTATTATTAAATCTATTTCTTCCTTTTTGTTCTTTGAATAATCGATCAACAAATCTGATGGAAAGCCCATTTCAACAACAGTTTCAATTTTCAGCGTATTACTGGCTTTTTTTAGAAATGATTCCATTTTATATAAGGCCTCATCTCTTCTGGCCTCCAGCAGTTGAAATGCCATTGTTTCAGGTACTGGAACTCCCAAATCTGTCCTGTAAACATGAATCAGCTTCAAAGTTGCACCAAAGTTTTTGGCTAGTTTTTGTGCAAAAAGAAAAGCCTTTGTTGCTGACTCCGAAAAGTCGGTTGGTACTAATATCTTTTTTATTTGCTTCATAGTTTAATTTAAATTTATACGGAATGTAAATCTTATTCACTTACAAAATTAAGTTGCTTGTGTATATTTTTAAAATGACATCTATCACTTTATTCTTTCCGAATATGTTAGGCGATTAGCAAATATTAGTCTTTACCTTTGTGCCTATCATAAAATTAAATATTATGAAAAAAATAATAGTTCCTACAGATTTCTCCAAAAATGCTTTAAAGGCACTCAAGTATGCCACAAGTCTGGTTAATAAAACCAAAGCATCCATAACCCTTGTTCATGCCTATCAAATAAATAGCGGAACTGGTAGAATGATTTCTTTTGAACATGTTGTGCAGGAAGACAGAGAAAAGGAAATGAATTCTTTGATTCGTGAAATTAAGCCATTATTGGGGGATCAAATTGCACTGGATAGTCTGGTAAAAAATGGAAACCCTCAAGGTATAATTACTGAAACAGCAAACAATATCGGTGCCGATTTAATACTGATGGGCACTACCGGAGCAGGTGGCATGAAAAAGCTATTTATGGGAAGTACAGCAAGTAATGTTATAAAAAATACCGAAATCCCTGTTTTGGCTATTCCAGAAGCCTATGAAGGAGAAAATATGGATGAAATAACTTTTGCTGTTGACAACAAAACCCTGAAAGACAATACAATTTTAAATCCTCTTTTAGAATTGGTTAAGATAAATAATGCACATCTGAATCTTTTAATTGTAGTGAATGAAGACAAAGATCCAATTGGAATAGATGAAGATTTATTGAGTTATATTGCGCAGAATGAAATCAAATTTGGCTATTCAAAGATAAGTGCCGATTCTGTCTCCCAAGGAATTAAAAATTATATTCAGCATAAAGGCTCAAATCTACTTTGTTTAGTTCATCACAATAGAGCTTGGTTCGAAAATATATTTCACCGTAGTGTTTCCGAAAATATGGCCTTCGAAACCCATATACCGCTCATGGTACTTAGAGGTTAATTGAATTTTAATTTACAAAATAACAAATATAGATGAACATGCATGAGTTCAACATTAATCAGGCCCTGGTCTGTTTTGATCTTTCAGATAGCGATGAAAAATTATCGGAATATTTAAATTTCATAACGCCCAAACTGCATATTGCTAGTTTATTTTTTCTGCACGTAATAAAAAAGCCAGACTTTTTGAGTGCGATGACTGGGGCTGAGAAAACTAATATTCACAGCGAATTTGTTTTAAATGAAGATATTCTAAAGCTATTCAGGAAAAACATTGAGTCAAAGATTTCAAATCTGGGCGATCACTTCACAGAATATGAAATTCAGGAGGGTTCCCCTGCAAATAAGATACTAGAGGCTGTGGAAGAACATCATGCCGATTTAGTAGTAATTGGGAAAAAAAGCGGAACTGATTCAAATGGTTTTTTATTAAAAAGTCTTTCAAGACATTGCAAATCAAACCTGCTTATCGTTCCAACTCAAGCTCAACAAAAAATTGAAAACATATTTGTAGCAATTGATTTCTCGGAAAATTCGGGCAAAGCATTACAAAAAGCTATACAGTTGAATTATCAACTCAGGGAAGCTGCGAAAATAAGTTGTTTTCATGTCTATGAAATGCCAGACCTAAGCTATTATAAAATCAATAAGACCTATGATCAGCTTAGAAATATTATTGAAGCCGATATGAATGAGGCTTTTGAACGTTTTTTAAAAAAATATGCCCCTGATATGGGCGACATGATTCAAAAAAAATCCATCCTGAGAACTCAACTAAGCACTGCTGGCCAGCTTGTTAGTCTTTGCGATGAATACAAAGCCGATTTGGTAATTATGGGGGCAAAGGGTCATTCGGCCATTAATAGTTTTTTAATAGGCAGTATTACAGAAAAATTTATCCAAATGAATGAAAAGTCCGCCGTTTTAATTGTCAGGTAAATTAAAAAACATTCTCCATATAAATACCTAAAAATATGGCGTCAGAAAATGATAAATTTGGTGCTTTTTTAATCTTAAATAATAAATACTAATAATATATGCATGATTATAAAATATATATAATATAGCAATATTTATCTTAATCGAAGACTAAATACAATAATGTTAAGATTTTGTTCAAAAAAATTAAATTTTTGCGCTAAATCATCTTTGCAATGTAAAATATTACTGATATTGCACGAAATTCGCACACATGATTATTTACAAACCCTTTATCCCCAAGTACAACTAAACAAAACTTCCTACTTTTTAATTGTACACTCAGCACTTGATTTATCAATAATACCCAGGATAAATTTGCTGAAGCTCAATTTTAAAAACAACTCAAATCTACTCTTACAATCGGCATTGTCGAATGTAATTTCTTTTTCAATTTTTATGGCCT
>CANETR010000161.1 GCA_947441325.1 Saprospiraceae bacterium | reverse complement strand
CGCAAGGCTTAGTTACCCCGTCCAATGCCCATTCAGCAGCTTCTTCGGCTGTTTCGGCATAAATATCCCCCAAATATACATCGGGTGCTACTTCACTCAATTCAGCAAGAATTAAAGCTACAGCACGACCAATACCCCCGGCGCCTACTATGGCAATTTTGTGATGTCGTTTCATAATAAAATAAGTTGTCAGAATTAAAGACTTGTGTTGAAAACGATTAGAATAATTCCTTTGAATCGTTTATAAATTCGCTGCAAAGTAAATAAATGTGACTGATAAACTCCTTAAATAATAGATAAATTTATAGTACAAGTTTTCAAAGCATGCCATTACACAAGAATTTCACAAAGTAAAATCTTAAATATGTCTTAAAAAAATTCCAAAAGCTGAAAATCTAATTAAATGTAATTACCTTTGATGTATCAACACCAATTAAAGAGTGTGCAAAGCACATCTTTCATCTCATCATTATGACGAGACATACTTTCATTCTTTCATTCTTTCATCTTTCATTCTTAAAAAATGACTTACACAGAAAAAACAGCAGAATTGTACAGCATGATCAACAGTGGACAACTCTTAGAAGCTTTCGAAAAATTTTACGCAGAAGACGTTATCATGCAAGAGATGGGCGAAGCCCCAAGACATGGCAAATCGGTAAACCGCGAATTTGAAGTAAATTTTCTCAACAGTATTGAATCTGTACATGGTGCAGGCGTTGACAACATTACATCAGATGAAAACAAAGGGGTCGTCATGGTCGAAAATTGGATGGACCTGACATTCAAAGGAGGGCATCGAGTGAAAATGGAACAGGTTTGCGTTCAGGAATGGAACGGAGATCAAATTGTCAAAGAAAGGTTTTATCACAGATAAATTTTCTAAACGAAATTCATAATTTTGTTTTCATAGTTAAAATGACTGCCTCATGGGCAGTCATTTTTTTTAACATAAAAGATGGCATAAGACTAAGAACTCATGGCATTTAATGAAAAATGTTTATAATTTATTTTATTTCTAAAGATAGATTGCTATATTTGCACCCGCTTCAAATCTAAGCGAATTTTTAATTTTTATTATTTAACCAATTCTTATCATTTCGTAATGAAACAATACGAGTGTACTTTCATCATCGAACCCGTTCTGTCAGGTGATGAAATCAAACAGACAGCCGCTATGTACACAGATCACTTGACAAACAACAAGTGCTCCATCGTGCATATCGAAGATTGGGGCATACGCCAACTGGCTTACCCAATAAACAACCGCACTTCTGGTGCCTATTTCACTGTTGAGTTTACAACCGAAAACGGTGGCATTATTTCTGAGCTTGAGCTTGCTTTCCGTCGCGACGAGCGCGTGCTACGTTACCTGACTATCTCATTGGACAAACATGGGGTAAAATATAATCAGGATAAACGTGCTGGTCTTATCGGAAAGAAAAAAGAAAAATCAGCCAAACAGAATGAAGAAGCTCCAACAGCACAATAATCGCTTCATTTCTATTTAATCAAATTTTATTCACATTAAAAATATAAACTTGTCATGGCAAGTAGAGAAGATATAAAATTCCTTAGCAATCCGAAAATCGGCCAAAAACGCAAAAAATATTGTCGTTTCCGTCGCTACGGTATCAAATACATCGACTACAAAGATGTTGATTTCTTAATGAACTTCATCAATGAGCAGGGCAAACTGCTTCCACGTCGTATTACTGGTAATTCAATGAAATATCAGCGTAAAGTTGCACAGGCTGTTAAACGCGCACGTTTTGTCAGTTTGTTACCTTACGTAGCCGACCTTATGAAATAATCCTTTTTCTAAAGACTTTCAAAAAATTTATATATGGAAATCATATTAATGAAAGACGTAGAAAATCTCGGCTACGCAAACACCGTTGTAAAGGTAAAGCCGGGCTACGCACGTAATTTCCTGATTCCTCAGGGAATGGCCCTTGTTGCCAACAAAAAGAACAAAGATGCTCTTATGGTTCAAATTAAGGCCCAGGAAGAGCGTATTCGTCAAATGATGGCTGAAAACACTGCGCTAACTGAAAAATTGGAAGGCACTGTTATTAAACTTGCTGCCAAAGCAGGAACTAGCGGTAAAATCTTTGGCTCAATTTCTTATGTTCACATTGCCAATGTTCTAAAAGAGCAATACGGTCTTGAACTTGACAAGAAAAAAATCAGAATGCCCGAAGACATCAAAATGTTGGGTAAATACACTTGCGAAGTTGTACTTATGAAAGAAGTACGTCCAGCAAAAGTAACCTTCGAGGTTTATAACGACGACACGCACAATGCTGCTGGTGAAGAGTTAAATGCTACCGAAGCCTAATAATCAAAATATTATTCAGAATAAAGCCTGCCCTAAAAGCAGGCTTTATTTTTTTTGGGCAAGTTCTACTATTGATTGATAGACTTGGGTCCAGCCCTTCCAGTTATCTTTCTCACAAAGTGAATTATTATGCCAAATTGTTATAAGTTCCCCTCCCACTTTTTTACAATGAGCAATTATTCTTTTTGAGCATTCAAGCGCTTCCTGTTTATCCATTTTCTGATAAACATTCAGGGTCACATCCATTATCATAAATGGATGAATGCGTAGCGATGTTTCTTCTTCCTTCGATAAATTGTACCAATTGTAGGACCTGGCAATAGAGGCCCTGAATCCGGGAACTTCTGCATAGCCCATACTGTAATCCTCACTTATTTTTGCCGCTAGTAGTTTATTATAGGTGTCGGGAAATTTTATTTTTAAAAAATGCTGTCGACTTTTAGATATTTTATTTTTACAAATATCTTCCAATCGTGTTAATTCATTTAGACAACCAGTAGGTCTTTCATTTGAAGCATAAGAGGGGTGAATACCAACTTCATATTTAGAACTGTTTTGTTTTATCAGTTGCCTGAATGCGGAATTCTTAAAATGTGTATTTTTGTCAAACTTGCCATAATCGCCCAATAGCCAAAAAAAGATTGGTTTTGACGTCGCCTGATGCATTTCTTCGATTATTGAAAAAGTAAAATAGGGGTCTTGTTTATTGCCGAATAAAACTGCTAGCCTTTCAGATAATTGGGCAAAATCCAATCGTATTAAATCCCTCAAAAACGCAGCGCCTGTTCGCCAAAATGGCCTATTTTTATATGCCCAGGCATAATCAATATCAAAAGTTGGCTGAAAAGTATAGGAGGCAGTCTGTGGAAATGTAGATTCGGGATAAAAGCTATAAAGCTTTTCCTTCAACTCAAGTGCCCAAAGGTCAATCAAGGGCATTTCCAAAAAATTATTTTGGTATGCAAGGCTTTGTTGAGCTGTAAATCTCCAATGCTGATCTGGCTGAAAGCTTTGATACTCTTCGTAGCGGGTCAATAACCAAAAAGTCATTGCCGGAAAGTCGAATGGCAGAATTGACCTTGAATCGCTATGCTGAAAAAAATATTGTAAATTCGACTCAAAGGCAAAATCATCGGGTTTAAAATCATTGATTGTACTTTCATACAAAAGATTGCTACCCGAAACAAGATAAGGTATATCCTGCAAATAGATATCATAGCTGATTTTAACTGCTTTGCTATTGAGAAATAAGTCTGAATCCGTAAAAAAATCTATATTATCAAAGCCTAGAATATCCAGAAAAATTGTTCTGAATGAATAAATTGCTCTTTTAGTTTTAGCTTTTAGCAGAATGGAAACATTAAAAGGCATCCCAAAAATTGAAAGAAATTAAAAAACGATTGCAGCAAGTTTACAAATTTAAGTGATTTAGTTATATTTGTCGCTCAAATAAAAAATTAGTATCATCATAATTTAAAAAAACAAATGGCAACTACTTCTGACATTAAAAAGGGAATGTGCATAGAAATGAACCATGACACCTTTATTGTTGTTGAATTTCAGCATGTTAAGCCCGGAAAAGGCAATGCATTCGTTAGGACAAAAATTAGAAGCTTGACATCCGGCAAGGTGCTTGACCATACTTTTCCTGCAGGTCACAAAGTAGATGATGTTCGCATTGAACGCCGTCAGTACCAATTTCTTTACGAACAGGAAGAAAGACTTCACTTCATGAATCAAGACACCTATGAGCAAATCGATATTGCAAAAGATTTCCTCGATGGTGCTGAATTTCTAAAAGAAGGAGAAATCTGCGATGTAATTTTTCATGCAGTAAAAGAAATTCCACTAGCAGTTATGATGCCACAGCATGTAACGCTTCAGGTTGTTTACATTGAGCCAGGCCTCAAAGGTGATACCGCCACTAACACACTTACTCCCGCCGAATTGGAAACTGGTGCTAAAATCCGTGTACCTCTTTTTATTAAACAAGGCGATTTGATTCGTATCAATACTGAAACCTCTGAATACATGGAGCGTGTAAAATCATAAACTATTTGCTTTTATCGCTCTTAAAGCTTTAAAATAAATTTGATTACTTTTTCTATCCAATAAAACCATCTAATATGAAGTTCGAACAGATCAAAGAACTCATCAAAATGCTTCAGGAAACTAATATCAGTGAGTTCAAATATGAATCATCTGAATTAAACCTTAGCATCCGTACCAAAGACTTTCAAAAAGTGAAAGAAGTAATGGTACAACCAACTATGATTCAAGGAGCACCTATGATGGGAGCACAAGTTAGTACTCAGCCACAAATGGTACAAAACACTGCCCCAACTGTAAGTGAGCAACCTGTAGTTGTAGCTAAAACAGAGGCCCCTAAAGAAGAGGCCCCTAAAGCTGAAATAAAATATATCGAAATCAAATCACCAATGGTTGGTACTTTCTACCGCTCTTCATCTCCCGATAAACCTGTTTATATCAAAGTGGGTGATACCATCAATCCTGAAAGTGTAGTTTGTCTTATCGAGGCAATGAAACTTTTCAATGATGTAAAAGCAGAAGTGAGTGGCAGAATTGTAAAAGTTATGGTAGAAGATGCAAGTCCTGTAGAATACGAGCAGGTACTTTTCTTAGTTGAGCCGCTGTAAGCGCTTCGCCAAAATCAAATCTTCATCAATAAGTTTTATATACTATGTTTAAAAAAATATTGATAGCCAACAGAGGCGAGATTGCATTACGTGTAATCCGTACCTGTAAAGAAATGGGCATCAAAACAGTAGCAGTTTATTCAACTGCCGACCGCGACAGTCTGCATGTTCGCTTTGCTGATGAAGCCGTCTGTATTGGTCCGGCTGCCAGTTCAGCTTCTTATCTGAACATTCCGAATATTATGGCTGCTGTGGAAATAACCAATGCAGATGCCATTCATCCCGGTTATGGCTTCTTGGCCGAAAATGCCAAGTTTGCTGAAATCTGTGCCCAATACAATGTAAAATTCATAGGCCCTACTCCCTCCCAAATTATGAAAATGGGGGATAAAATTACGGCCAAGGAAACGATGATAAAAGCAGGTGTTCCAGTTGTACCTGGTTCAGAAGGGCTTATCCGCGATGTAAAAGTTGCCAAAAAGACAGCTATAGAAATCGGTTATCCTGTGATGCTGAAAGCTACTGCCGGAGGTGGTGGTAAAGGTATGAGGGTAGTTTATACCGAAGAGGAACTGGAACCTGCTTTGGAAGCTGCACAAAAAGAGGCCAAAGCTGCATTCGGCAACGATGGTATGTATATGGAAAAATTTGTTGAAGAGCCTCGTCATATCGAAATTCAGATTGCAGGTGACCAATACGGAACTGTATGCCATTTGTCGGAGCGCGAGTGTTCTATTCAAAGACGTCACCAAAAACTGGTTGAAGAAT
>CANETR010000160.1 GCA_947441325.1 Saprospiraceae bacterium | reverse complement strand
TTGTTTTAGTTATACTAATCGCAGCCAAAAATGAGATTATCCCTTCTGTTTTTCTTAGTCTTTTTGCAAGAGTTGAGCGCACAAGACCCTCTTAATCTGCAATGGCTTGTCAATTCTGGCGGAAGTCAGTATGACCACTGTTCTGGCTTGGTTTATGGTGATGATTGTGTTTACAGTTGCGGATATTTTACAGGCAATTTTAATGGTCAACAATCGGCAGGCGCAAGCGATGGATTTATTTCCAAACATGATGACAGCGGTAATATTATCTGGCAAAAATATTTTGGCGGCCCAACAGATGACAGAGCCCATCAGCTTTTTTACGATAAAAACAGCGGACAAATTTATGTAACAGGTTATTTCGACGCAAAGTTATTTTATGGTTCCGATAGTCTAATTTCTACAGGAGATGAAGATATTTTTTTATTGACATTGGACAGCAGCGGGAATTGGTTATGGGGGAAAAGCTATGGTGGCACAGGGGCCCAAAGTGCTTCTACTGTATATTGCGATGCATCTGGCAGGATAAGTATCAGCGGCTATTTTGAAGATACGCTCAATGCCGATAATGTACAACTTATAAGTAGGGGCATCAGAAATGTATTTCTTTTGCAGACAGATGCTACAGGAAACTGCTTATGGGCAAAAAGGATGGGCGGACTGCTTTATGACGAAGGCTTAAACATTGTTGCCGATGAGCACGATAATCTGTATCTGAGTGGTTATTACCGCGATACAGCCGATTTTGGCCCATTTCAAACCAGATCCGTATTTACCTATGATTGTTTTTTGGTGTCTTTGACAAGCAATGGAGACTGGCGCTGGCTCAAAAGCTTTGGCGGAGGATATGTGGATAACTGTCCGGCCTTAGCTTATATGCCACAATCAAATCGTATACTTACGGGTGGCTGGTTTTTTAATAATATGAGTTTTGGTTCAGATACGACACTTTATGCAACTGGCGAGGAAGAATCTTTTCTGGCCGCCTTCGATACACTAGGCAATCTGTCTTGGTCGAGAAAAGTAGGCAGCGAAATGGCAGAACTGATTTACGATGTTTCTGTTGATGAAAATGACAATATCATAGCAGTTGGCACCTTCGATTCAATTATAATCATCGGATTGGATACCTTAAGAGCAAAGCATTATAATCGGCCTACCGACCTTTTTATGATGGGCTTTGGTCCGGAAGGAAAATATTTGTGGGGGCATAGAGCAGGAGGCACTTTCAGCGATTTTGGCTATCATGCTGTTTGGGGCGACTCCTCAACTTTTTATCTCTCTGGAAATTATCTAAACAGAACCGTTTTTGGAACAGACAGTATCAATGCTTTTGGAAATTATGATATTTATCTGGCAAAATATTATCTCGATACCTTGCAAATAGGTCCCAATGCTGTTTTTAGTACTGAAAATATAATTGACATAAAAATTTACCCAAATCCATTTAATGATTATCTGACTGTTGAATTTCCAGAAAATTTATCGATTGATAAAATGCAAATATTCGATATTAGTGGAAAAAAAGTAAAAACTAAGTCGATATTAGAAAGCTCCAGTCAGCTTAATCTTTCAGAACTTGAGATGGGACTTTATCTTGTTTGTTTTTATTCGGTTGATTCAAAATTATTATTTAGTCGGCTTATGTACAAACAGTAAAAAACCGCGGAGCATTAAACTCCGCGGCAACCAATAAACCAAAATAAAAAAACAATTATAAAAACATAAATACTAGTTTTTCACGATTTTAGTGCTGCGCATTTTAGCAGCATCAGCGTGTATAATGCGTACGCTGTAAGTACCTGCAGTTAAGTCTGAGATGTTAATCATCTGATTGTTTTTGCCTACAGAAACATTGAAGTTTTGAACTTTTACCACTCTGCCAAGCATGTCAAGGATTTCAATTCTGATGTCTTCGTTACGATCTGTTGCAAAGCTGTAGAAAAACTCATTAGAAGTAGGATTGGGATAGAAAGAGAAGTTATCTTCTTCCACTTTGTTTTCAACCACTACAATTTCAGAATATTCAGTTGTTCCATCAGTATTCACCAGTTTCAGGCGATAGTAGTTTGCACCGTTCTGCATGTTATAATCATTGAATCCGTAGAAGTTAGTTTCAGAACTTGTTCCGGCTGCTCTAACTGTACCGATTTTTTCAAAACTTAGTGCATCGTAGCTTCTTTCTACTTCAAAATGCGATGCATCTTTTTCGCTTGCAGTAGCCCATTGCAATTGGTTGTGATCGTTCATGTTTTCACCTGTGAAAAACATCCACTCAACAGGAAGGAAAGCGCTTGGAACGAGAACAATTGCACCTGTACCTCCTGAGAAACCAGTGATGCCTGAAATTTCTGTGTAGTTTGTTCCGTTTGAAGTAACACCGTTTGCAGTATTGTTCAACATGGCAAAGTTGCTGTTGTCATCGAAACTTGGAGCGCTGTATGCAGTATTGTTGTTTTTGAACCAGAACCAGCCATTATTGCTAGCGTTGTATTTGTATGTGTAAGCACAGGCAGGATTGGCATTCATAAAGGCATTAGCAGCGTTGATTACAGCGGTACGTTCGGCCTGATCGAAATAGTATCTTACCTCATAGGTGCCAGAAAGCGTGCCAGTGTAGCTTACATTCCAGTTTCTCTGCATTTCAAATTGTGCTTCGCCAGAACAGATATTAGGGTTGCCCTGATCACTGTAAACCGATCCATTGTCGCGGATACTTGCAGTTACTGTACCTGCATTGCTTAGATTACCTCTTACAGACAGGATAATATTGTTACCGTTGTAGAAATGATGCCAGCCAGAGTTGTCGGTGCAATAAGTTGCAGCTGCAGTATTGTTTGAAGCGTAAACAAAATCTCTCATTGTGATAGTTGCCTGAGCATCGGCTGAAGTGTTGCAGGCACCTTCTCTGCGGGCATAAACAACTGTGCTTGATGTAGGAACCATTGTATAATTGTTGCCGTAACCCAATAAAGTTCCTGTGCCGTTTGGTCCTGTGTACCATGCAATCTGAGCGCCTGTACCATTGTTTCCACCATTTGCACTTATACTTACAGTTGTATTAGGACAGATAATAGAAGGTGCGCTAAGATTTGGAGCGGTAGAACTTGTGTTTACAGTTACTGCAGCCTGAGCACTTGCTGAACAACCATTTGCGCTAGCTGTGAGGTTGTATGTTGTACTCTGACTTGGACTAGCAGTAGTGTTCTGAGTTGATGCTGTGAAACCACTAGGTGTAGCAGTCCAGGCATAATTTATTGTTGGAGCAGTGCCTGTGATAGCGATATCATCAATATTCCAGCCATCGATATTAAATGAATTGCCATCGAACATAAAGCGGTAGAAGAAAACAGCATTGTTGTGTACGCTAAGGTTGATATTTTCTGTTCTTGGTGCGATATCGGCAGTCGGGCTCACAGTCCAACGGTCAGTCCAGGTAATTCCGTCGAGAGAAGTTTGAAGACGTAGTGTATAAGGTGTTGCGTAATGATCTACAAAATGTTTGAACTGGAAATTAAGATTGGTGTAGCCCTGTGCAGAAATTGCATTGCCGAATTGGCACCAGAATTGACCAGTAGATGCAGGTGTCCATGTGAAAAGAAGTTCAGGAGAAGTTCCACCGGCATTGGCAGTGAAATCATAAACCCATTTGCCATCGTTTCTTACAAAGTTCATAAACTGTGCGTCGGTATTAGCCTGATGTAGTGTTGTTGGCATCGTTGCTGCTCCATTAAGCTGTATGCCTTGTCCAGAGCAAATTGTACCCTGATTAACATTTGCACTAACTGCAGAAGGAGTTGGATTTACAACTACGGTGTATGATGCACAGTTTGTACTCCAGTTTCCGTTGTTATTGTTGCGTGCGTAATAAGTTGTAGTTGTTGTAGGATTAACTGTTATGCTGTTACCGGTTGCAAACTGTCCTGTAGTACCGCAGAAATTATTAAACCAATAAACAGTTCCGTTTGCGCCATTTGCTGTAAGTGTTACAGCTGTATTGGCTCCCGCACAAACGCTTCCTGTGCTGGCGCTGATAGAAGTAGGGCTAGATGGTCCACATCCAGAAATATAATATCTGAGTCTGGTAGCTACTGTCAAAGCTACACAAGAAAAATTTGTCATTAAGATAGAATATGTGCCGCTTGTAGTACAAGTCCATGTGATTCTCGACTGAGTACCGCAATTGTCATCTCCTGTAACTAATACAGTTCCGCCTGTTCCGTTTGAATATAATCTGAGGTAAGTATCGGCTGTTGACAATCCGCAGGTTTCGAAAACATAAGTACAGCCAGCTGTAGCAGCAAAGTTAAAGGCTCTTCTGCCTGTACTATAAGAAGCTGAGGTCTGTTGTACTGTAGTTGGCGTAATAGCAACATTTGATGTAGCGGCTCCGCAATATTGCGCATTGAGGTCTACTGCGCTTAAGAGAATTTGAACAAGTAAAAGTGTAAATGTAAAGTTTCTCATAATTGTCTTATTTATTGGTTTGTAAGGAATTAGTTCAGTTGGTTTTCGATATTTTTCAGCATTTCTAACAGGTTGTTTGCTGCTTTAAGGTCTGTTCCTGGTTCAAGAATGATTGACTGTTTGGAGTGTAATACTTCTTTGATGTTTATGGCCGCTAGCATGTTATTGCTGTCTGTGTAGAGTGTTCCTGCAAAATCTCTGTCAAATCTTTCTCTATTGTTTTGGTTGTTAAGTTTTGTTCGAAGCGAGGAGACTGTTAAGTTTATTTGTTGCTCTATTTCCTTGGTACGTTCGATGATCATTTCTTTGGAAGGATTATTTTGAATTGCTGAATTTCTTTCCAATTTGCTGATTCCTGTACTGTTTGCTTGAATGTTTTGGTTTTGTGCGTAAACAGCGTTAATAAATATTATGCTGTGTACTGCAATGATTACAATTTGCGTAATGATCTGATGGATTTTCATGGCTGTTAATAGATTTATTGGTAAAAAAATTTGATTGTAAAGTTGGAAATTTTGAGTACGGACATAGCAATGCCGCATTGACTTTCATTTGGAAAGCAATCGTTCAATAGCGCGAACTATAAAATAGCTGGGTTGGAATAAGGAGCTCTTCTTCGGCTGACTGGCAGTCGCGAAGGAATAAAAGAGCGGTTTGATCCTTGGATAAAGGATACAATAAGTTTAAGTGTGTCTAAGAATATAACCATAATCGTTAAGATTATAAAAGTGAAAAAAAGGCGGCGTTTGGTTTGGTTATATTTAGACCTTAGAATTTTTCTAAGTAGAACTTTTTCTTTTTGTTGGTTTGGCGTTGTACACTTTTTGATTCATGTCATTCTAAAAAGTGATTATGGTCAGTTTTACGCAAGGAAGTTTCAAAGGTTTCAAAAAAAGTAAAAATTTTTTAAATTATTTTTGAAACAAAAGTTTGATAATGGTTGAAACCTAGATTCAGCCTGTGTTTCATAGAAATTAAATTTTTTAAAATTTTTTTTTGAGTCAGAAAAATAATTACAAAAAAAGCTGCCAGTAAAAAATACTGACAGCTCATTGGAATATCATTTAATACAATCTTATTTCAAATTGTATGTAGTTGCGTCCTTCTCAGGATTGATGATTTGACTCGTAGGTTTTACTTCCTCTTTTTTAGGAGCTTCATCTTTGTGGCTTGAGTGGCCTGTGCCATAAACTTCGCCTAAGATTGGAGCAATCGCTAAACCTACCAAACAGGTTAGTTTGATAAGGATGTTCATAGAAGGGCCGGAAGTATCTTTAAAAGGATCACCTACAGTATCCCCGGTAACGGCAGCTTTGTGCGCTTCAG